>JBGPGM010000001.1:0-26069 GCA_041483855.1 Phycisphaerae bacterium
AGCAGGCCGCCGCCGGCTCGACCGTCGAACTCGGCGAGTTCGAGGCGCTCCTCAAGAAGGAGTTCAAGCCCAAGTCCGACCACGCCAAGTCCGCCATCGCGACCGCGGTCAAGACCCTGGCCGAGCAGGCGCTCGTCGGCACGCAACTGATCTCCAACGACGCCGTCAAGACCATCGAGTCAATCGTCGCCGAACTGGACCGCAAGCTCACCGAGCAGATCAACCTCATCATGCACCACCCGGAGTTCCAGGCCCTCGAGGGCACCTGGCGCGGCCTCTCGCACCTGGTCAACAACACCGAGACGGACGAGACGCTCAAGATCCGCGTGCTCAACATCTCCAAGAAGGACCTGGGCAAGACTCTCAAGAAGTTCAAGGGCACCGCCTGGGACCAGAGCCCGCTGTTCAAGCGGCTCTACGAGGATGAATACGGCTCCCCCGGCGGCTCCCCCTACGGCTGCCTCATGGGCGACTACCACTTCGACCACAGCCCGCCCGACGTGGAGATCCTGGCCGGCATGGCCCAGATCGCCGCTGCGGGGCACGCCCCCTTCATTTCTGCCGCAGGCCCGAGCCTGATGAACATGGAGTCGTGGCAGGAACTCTCCAACCCGCGCGACCTGACGAAGATCTTCGGCACGGCCGAATACGCCGCTTGGCGGTCGCTCCGCGACTCCGATGACGCCAAGTACATTGGCCTGACCTGCCCGCGGTTCCTAGCCCGGCTGCCCTACGGCGCCAAGACCAACCCGGTCGAGGACTTCGCATTCGAGGAGGACACCGAAGGCGCGGACCACAATAAGTTCACCTGGGCTAACTCCGCCTACGCCATGGCCACCAACATCAACAAGGCCTTCAAGTTGTACGGTTGGTGTACGCGTATCCGCGGCGTCGAAAGCGGCGGCATGGTCGAGGGTCTCCCCGTACACACCTTCCCCACGGACGACGGCGGCGTGGACATGAAATGTCCCACCGAGATCGCCATCACCGACCGTCGCGAGGCCGAACTGGCCAAGAACGGCATGATGCCCCTGTCCCACTGGAAGAACACCGACTACGCCGTGTTCGTCGGCGCCCAGTCGCTGCATAAGCCCGCCGAGTACGACGATCCCGACGCCACCGCCAACGCCAATCTCGGCGCACGCCTCCCCTACCTCTTCTCCACGTGCCGCTTCGCCCACTACCTCAAGTGCATCGTCCGCGACAAGATCGGCTCCTTCAAGGAGCGCGGCGACATGGAGAAGTGGCTCAATAACTGGATCATGAAATACGTCGAGCCCGACCCGGCCAACGCCACCGAGGAGGCCAAGGCCCGGCGGCCCTTGGCCGCAGCCGAGGTGGTCGTCGAGGAGATCGAGGGCAACCCCGGCTATTACTCGTCCAAGATCTTCCTGCGTCCGCACTACCAGCTGGAGGGCCTGACGGTTTCGCTGCGCCTGGTCTCGAAACTGCCTTCGGCCAAGGGCGGCGGATAACGCTTATCTCAATGGCCGGCCCGTGTGGGACGGCGACCGGACAAGGGCCTGGCCCGGCGCGGATCAGGCGGTCGGATGGTTGGACCCGGACACTACGCATAGGGAGACGCGACGATGTCAGTGGACATGTTCATCAAGATCGACGGGATCAAGGGCGACAGCACGGACAGCAAGCACAAGGACTGGATCGAAGTGCTGTCGTACCGGCACGAGATCGGGCAGGCCACCGGCGGCTCCGCCAGCGCCCAGGGCACCCTGGCCGGCGGACGCGCCGACCACGGCGACTTCACCTTCACCAAGCGACTGGACAGCGCCTCGCCGGTGCTCTACCTCTACGTCTGCACGGCCAAGCCCATTCCCAACATCGAGTTCCAGCTCTGCCGCGCCATGGGCGACAAGACCACCTTCATGATCTACACCTTCCAGGACTCCATCATCGCCGGCGCCCTCCCCAAGGGCGAGGCCGAGGGCGACGACATCATTCCCCTTGAGGAGGTCCGCATCCGCTACGGCGCCATCAAGTGGTCCTACACCCCGACGGACCCCAAGAGCGGCGGCAAGACGGGCGCGGCGGTCCAGGCCGGCTGGAGCACGCTCGAGAACAAGACCCTGTAAGCGCCGGATCGGGTTCGCAGCGGTCGCGTGAGTTTCCTTGACGGACGTTCGGCCCACGCCGACCGTGCCGTCTTTCGTTTGTGTGCGTGTGTGTGTGGAGCTGCGCGGCGCGGGGGGGACCGTTGATCGGCGCCATGCCCGCGATCGCGTGCAGGAGTTTCCCGATGCGAGCCGAGGAGTGCCTGAAGAACGGGCAGATCGACGAGGCGATCGGCGAGCTCCAGCAGGCCGTGCGTGCCAAGCCCGCGGATGCAAAGCTCCGCGTGTTCCTGTTCCAGCTCCTGTGCGTCATGGGCCGCTGGGAAAAAGCGATGACGCAGCTCAACGTGGCCGCGGAGATGGACCCCACGAACCTGCTCATGGCCCAGGTCTGCCGGCCGGCGCTCAACTGCGAGGCCCTGCGTGCCGAGATCTTCGCCGGCAAGCGCCTTCCGCTGGTCATGGGGGAGCCCGAGGAGTGGGTCGGCCTGCTCGTCCAGGCCGCGCAGATGGCGGCGCAGGACCGGTTCGAGGACTCGGCCGCGCTGCGGGACCGGGCCCTGGAGGCCGCGCCGGCCATCGCCGGGACGATCGACGGCCAGCCCTTCGACTGGATCGCCGACGCGGACAATCGGCTCGGGCCGCTCCTGGAGGCGATCGTGGACGGGCGGTACTACTGGATCCCGTTCACGAAGATCGCGCAGATCCAGATCGACCCGCCGCAGGACTTGCGCGACGTGGTGTGGCTGCCGGCGCACCTGACGCTCACCAACGGCGGCCGGGTGATCGCGCTGCTCCCGGCTCGGTATCCGGGCTCCGAGTCCCACGCCGATCCCGCCATCCGCCTGGCCCGCAAGACCGAATGGACGGAGCGCCCGGGGGGCCTGTTCGTAGGTGCCGGCCAGCGGCTGCTGGCCACCAACGAGGGCGAGCACCCGTTGCTCCAGACGCGCCTGGTTGTCCTGGACCAGCCCGGTGGCCGGGTTGCGGAGGAGGGTGCACCGGCCGCCGACGCGCCCGCGCCAGCACCGGAGGGTGACCATGGCTGAACTGACCACGCGCGAGCGTCGCCAGCCATGCCTGCTTGACCGCCTGACGGACGATGAATCCAACGTCCAGCAAGAGAGCCGGGAGCGCCGCGTCATCTCCCTGGCGCAGCTGCGTAAGAGCGTCCTGCGCGACCTGTCCTGGCTGCTCAACACCAGCGCCCGTGCCGACGCCGAGGCCATCAACGACTTCCCCCAGGTCGCCACGTCCGTGCTGAACTTCGGGATCCCCGACATGTGCGGGCTGACCGTGTCGAGCATCAGCGCCGTGGACGTCGAGCGGATGGTGCTCGAGGCCATCCACCGCTTCGAGCCGCGCATCCTCCGCAAGAGCCTGACCGTCCGCGCCGTGTCCGACCACGAGAAGATGGCGGGCAACGCCGTGGCCTTCGAGATCAGCGGCATGCTCTGGGCCCAGCCTTTGCCCGAGCAGCTGTACGTCAAGACGGAAGTGGACCTGGAGACCGGCCAGTGCACCGTGGCGGAGCGCCCCAATGGATAGGCGGCTGCTCAGGTACTACAACCGCGAACTGCAGCACATCCGCGAGACCGCCGGCGAGTTCGCCAAGGAGTTCCCCAAGATCGCCGGCCGGCTCGGCATGGACGGCATGGAGTGCGCCGACCCGTACGTCGAGCGCCTGCTCGAGGGCTTCGCGTTTCTGGCCGCGCGCGTCCAGCTGAAGCTCGACGCCGAGTTCCCCCGGTTCACGCAGAGCCTGCTCGAGACCGTCTACCCGCACTACCTGGCCCCCACGCCCTCCATGGCCATCGCCCAGTTCAAGCCCGACCTGGCCGAGGGCAGCCTGGCCGAGGGGTTCGTGCTCAAGCGCGGCCGGGCCCTGCGGAGCACCATCGGCAAGGGCGACCTGACCGCCTGCGACTACCGTACCGCCCACGATGTCACCATGTTCCCGATCGAGGTGGCGTCCGCCGAGTACCACACCCGCGGGTTGGCCGCGCTGCAGGTCCCCGACATCCCCGGCGTCAAGGCCGGCATACGGCTGCGCCTCAAGAGCACGGCGGGCCTGACATTCGACAAGATCAAGATGGACCGGCTGGCCTTCTACCTGCACGGCACGGACGAGACGCCGATGCGCGTCTATGAGCAGCTGGTGGCCCACACCCGCGCCGTCGTCGTCCAGCCCGTGCGCACCCCCGTCACCTGGCACGAGGTGGCCCCGGGGGAGGGGGGGGCCGTGCGCCGCCTGGGCTTCCGTGACGACGAGGCGATGCTGCCCTTCGGCGCCCGCTCCTTCCAGGGCTACCGCCTCCTGCACGAGTACTTCACGCTCCCCCAGCGCTTCCTGTTCGTGGAACTGACCGGCCTGTCCCGCGGCGCCCAGCGCTGCAAGGACACCGAACTGGACATCGTGATCCTGCTCAAGGAGGCCAACCTGGACCTGGAGAGCGGCTTCGGGCCCTCCATCTTCGTCCCGTTCTGCACGCCCGCCATCAACCTCTTCCACAAGCGCACCGACCGCATCCACGTCACCGACCGCTTCAGCGAGTACCAGGTCATCGCGGACCGCACGCGCCCGCTCGACTTCGAGATCTACCAGGTCCTCAACGTCACCGGCTACGGCGAGGACTCCGAGACCATGCAGGAGTTCCTGCCGTTCTACGCGGCGCGAGACGTGGACCGAGACGGCAGCGGCAGCGGCGCGTACTTCGCCGTCAACCGCGTCCCCCGCACCCCGTCCAGCCGCGAGGTCCAGCAGGGCCGCCGCTCGTCGTACCCCGGCAGCGAGCTGTACGTCTCCCTGGTGGACGCCGCGGCCGCGCCGTTCCGCACCGACCTCCGCCAGTTGGGCGTCGAGGCGCTGTGCACGAACCGCGATCTGCCGCTGCGCATGCCGGTCGCGCGCGGGCGCACGGATTTCACCATGGAGGAAGGCGCGCCGGTCGAGTCCGTCAAGTGCCTCTCCGGTCCCACGGTCCCGACGCCCTCGTACGCCGAGGGCGAGACCGCCTGGCGCGTCGTGAGCCACCTGGCCCTGAACTACCACTCGCTCATCGACGCCGACGCCGGGCAGGGCGCCACCGCACTCCGCGACATCCTCAAACTCTATGGCGACTCCGGTGAGGCCCACATCCGCAAGCAGATCGAAGGCACCAAGTCCATCTCGCACAAGCCCATCACCCGGCGCGCCGCCACGCCGGGCCCCATCGCCTTCGCGCGCGGCCTGGAGGTCACCGTGACCTTCGACGAGGCCGCCTTCGAGGGCACGGGCGTCTTCGTCCTTGGCGCTGTCCTCGAACAGTTCTTCGCCAAGTACGTGTCCCTCAACTCGTTCACCGAGACCGTCGTCCGCACGCTCGGTCGCGGGGAGATCATGCGATGGCCGGCGAGAGTGGGTCAGCGTCACATTATCTGACGCAGGACCTCATCCAGAGACTCCACCAGTCTCCCTTCAGTTTCAACTTCTTCCAGGCCGTGCGCCGGCTCGAGTGCGCGGCCCCGGAGCGCCCGCGCGTCGGCTTCTCCCAGCGGCTGGCCGACGATCCCGTGCGTTTCTGCCAGGAGCCTTCGCTGGCATTCGCTCCCTCCACGATCTCCGCCGTCCGCCCGGCGGAGGGGGAGGTCGCGGCCCGGATGTTCGTCCAGTTCATGGGCATGCTGGGCCCCAACGGCCCCCTGCCCCTGCACCTGACCGAGTACATCCGCGACCGCGAGCGCAACCACGCCGACCCGACCCTCGCCCGCTTCCTGGACGTCTTCAACCACCGGATGGTCAGCCTCTTCTACCGCGCCTGGGCCGCCAGCCAGCAGGCCGTCAACTTCGAGCGTGGGCCCGCCGACCGCTTCGGCGTCTACTTCGCCAGCCTCTTCGGCTTGGGCATGGATTCCCTGCTCAAGCGCGACTCCGTCGCCGACGTGGCCAAGATCCATTACTCCGGCCGGCTCGTCTGCCAGACGCGCCACGCCGAGGGCCTGCGCAGCATCATCCAGGACTACTTCGGCATCCCCACCGACATCCGCGAGTTCGTCGGTCAGTGGCTCGACTTGCCCTACGACTCCCGGTGCCGCCTGGCCGAAGGCCGCGCCACCGGCCTGATCGGCTTCACCGCCATCGTCGGTCAGCGCGTCTGGGACTGCCAGCAGAAGTTCAGGCTCACCCTCGGACCCATGCCCTACGCCGACTATGAACGCCTGCTCCCCGGCGGCGGGAGCATCCGGCGCCTGGCCGACTGGGTCGGCGACTATATTGGCCGCGAAATGGCCTGGGACCTGCACCTGATCCTCAAGGCCGACGAGGTGCCCGCCGTGAGTCTTGGTAGACTCGGCAGGCTCGGCTGGTCCACCTGGCTCAAGGCCGACCCCGCTCGGCCCTTCGCCAGGGACGCCGACGACCTGGTCCTTAGCCCCGGCTCCATCCAGCGGGCCGCACAAGCAGCAGTAAGCAGCAAGCAGTAAGCACCGCCCACTCTCCGCTGCTCACTGCCTCCTCTTCCTTCCGGAGCACGCCATGAGCGAGATCAGCCGTGTCAAACTGTTCGGCAAACTCAACAGCCTCGGGTACAGGTCCGTCGAGGGGGCGACGGTCTTCTGCAAGCTCCGCGGCAACCCGTACGTCGAGCTCGTGCACGTTCTGCACCAGATCCTGCAAGTGCAGGAGTCCGACTTCCATCGCATCATCCGCCACTTCGAGTTGGACCCGGCCCGGCTCGCCGCGGACTTCACCGCGGCCCTGGACCGCCTGCCGCGCGGTGCCACGTCGATCTCCGACCTGTCGCCGCACCTGGAGGACTCGGTGGAGCGCGGCTGGGTCTACGGCTCGCTGATGTACGGCGACTCGCAGGTCCGGACCGGTCACCTCGTCCTGGGCATTCTCAAGACGCCGCCGCTCAAGCACGTCCTGCTGGGGATCTCCGGCCAGTTCGCCAAGATCAAGGAGGACGAACTGGCCGACGATTTCCACAAGATCGTCGCCGGCTCGCCGGAAGACGCTCTGCGGGCCACCGACGGCTCGATGGTTGGCGGCGGTGCCGGGGCCGCCCCCGGCGAGGCCAGCGGCGCCATGGCCCCCGCCCAGATGGGCAAGCAGGAGGCGCTGGGCAAGTACACGGTGGACCTGACGGACAAGGCCCGCAAGGGCGAGATCGACCCCATCGTTGGCCGCGACGAGGAGATCCGCCAGGCCGTTGACATCCTCATGCGCCGCCGCCAGAACAACCCCATCCTCACCGGCGAGGCGGGCGTGGGCAAGACGGCCGTGGTCGAGGGCTTTGCCCTGCGCCTGGTCGCCGGCGACGTGCCCCCGGCCCTCAAGGACGTCGCTCTCAAGACCCTCGATCTGGGCTTGCTCCAGGCCGGCGCCAGCATGAAGGGCGAGTTCGAGAATCGCTTGCGCCAGGTCATCGAGGAGGTCCAGGCCTCCCCCAAGCCCATCATCCTCTTCATAGACGAGGCCCACCAGCTCATCGGCGCCGGCGGCGCCGCCGGCCAGGGCGATGCCGCCAACCTCCTCAAGCCCGCGCTGGCCCGCGGCACCCTGCGGACCATCGCCGCCACCACCGCCGCCGAATACCGCAAGTACTTCGAGAAGGACCCGGCCCTGACCCGCCGCTTCCAGGTCATCAAGATCGACGAGCCCAGCGAGGCCAAGGCCCTGCTGATGATGCGCGGCATGGCCAGCACGCTCGAAAAGCACCATCGCGTGCAGATCCTGGACGAGGGCCTCGAGGCCGCGGTCAAACTCTCCCACCGCTACATCCCCGCGCGCCAACTGCCCGACAAGGCCGTCAGCCTGATCGACACCGCCTGCGCCCGCGTTGCCATCGGCCAGCACGCCGTCCCCGCCGAGGTGGACGACTGCCGCCGGCTCATCCAGGCCTTGCAGACGGAACTGGAGATCATCGACCGCGAGCAGGCCGTCGGCGTGGACCACAACGCACGCCGGACCGAGACGATCGCCAGGCTTGACACCGAGCGCGCCCGCCTCAAGGACCTCGAACAGCACTGGGGCGACGAGAAGGAACTGGTCGCCAAGATCCTGGACATCCGCGCCAAGCTCCGCGGCGCGATCTCCCCGGTAGAGGGCACCGGCAGCAAGACCGAGGCCGCGGCCAAGGGTGAGGCCCCCCCGCCCGCCAAGATCGTGGAGCTGTCCGAGTCCCAGCGGGCGGCGTGCCTGGCGGAACTCAAGACGCTCCAGGGAAAGCTGACCCAGATGCAGGGCGACCGCCCGCTCATCCTCCCCAGCGTGGACGCCAGCGCGGTCTCCTCGGTCGTGGCGGACTGGACGGGCATCCCGGTGGGCCGGATGGTCAAGAACGAGGTCGAGTCGGTGCTGCAGCTGGCCGACACGCTCGAGAAGCGGATCATCGGCCAGCGTCACGCCCTGGACGCCATCGCCAAGCGCATCCGCACCAGCCGCGCAGGCCTGGACAACCCCGGCAAGCCCATCGGCGTGTTCATGTTCGCCGGCACGAGCGGCACGGGCAAGACGGAGACCGCCCTGGCCCTGGCCGAAACGCTCTACGGCGGCGAGCACAACGTCATCACCATCAACATGTCCGAATACCAGGAGGCGCACAAGGTCGCCACGCTCATGGGCTCGCCGCCGGGCTACGTCGGCTACGGCGATGGCGGCGTACTGACCGAGGCGGTGCGGCGCCGCCCCTACTCGGTCGTCCTGCTCGACGAGGTGGAGAAGGCCCACCCCGACGTGCACGAGATCTTCTTCCAGGTCTTCGACAAGGGGTTCATGAAGGACTCCGAAGGGCGCGACATCAACTTCAAGAACACGATCATCCTCCTGACCACCAACGCCGGGTCGGACCTGATCATGAACATGTGCAAGGACCCCGACCTCATGCCCGACCCGGACGGGATCGCCAAGGCCCTGCGCGAGCCCCTTCTCAAGATCTTCCCCGCCGCGCTGCTGGGCCGACTGGTCGTCATCCCGTTCTACCCCCTCAGCGACGACATGCTCAAGAACATCATCCGGCTCCAGCTGGGGCGGATCCAGAGGCGGGTCAAGCAGAACCAGAAGGTGCCCTTCACCTACGACGATGAGGTGGTCAAGCTGATCCTGAGCCGATGTACCGAGCGGGAGAGCGGCGGGCGCATGGTGGACGCCATCCTCACGCACACGCTCCTGCCGGCCATCAGCACCGAGTACCTCAACCGCCTGCTCCAGGGCGGCCGGATCAACCGGGTCCACATCAGCGTCCACGACAGCGACTTCGCCTACGCCTTCGACTGATCGCGGGCCGGGCGTGCCGCCCCGCCCGGGCCCGGGACGGCCCGGGCGGCGCCGGGCGTGCTCCCCCGCCGCCGCTGCGCCCGCCGGGCGTTTCTGTCGCTTTCTGGTATAGTGATCGGGCACCGCCGGGAGAGTCGCCAATGCCCAGGACCCAGGAACACCGCGCTATCGCCATCGCGACGCCTCTCGACGACGACGTGCTCCTGCTGCGGAGCATGACCGCCCACGAGCAGCTCAGCCGCCTCTTCACGATCGAACTGGACCTGCTCAGCGAGGACCACGAGATCAAGTTCGACGACCTGCTCGGCCAGAACTGCACCGTCCGGGTCCAGCAGCAGGGCGGCGGCACGCGCTTCTTCAACGGCTTCATCAGCCGCTTCGTCCAGACCACCAAGGGCGGCGGCATGGCCCTCTACCGCGCCACGCTCGTCCCCTGGCTGTGGATGCTGACCCGCAACGCCGACTGCCGCATCTTCCAGGAGATGACCGTCCCCGACATCATCAAGCAGGTCTTCCGCGACCACGGATTCTCCGACTTCGACGACACGCTGCAGGAGACCTACCGCAAGTGGGTCTACTGCGTGCAGTACCGCGAGACGGACTTCAACTTCGTCAGCCGCCTGATGGAACAGGAGGGGATCTACTACTACTTTCGGCACGAGGACGGCAAGCACGTGATGGTGCTGTGCGACTCCTCCAGCAAGCACAAGGCCGCGCCCGGCTATGACAAGATTATCTACCGGCAGCCGGACAAGGTCCTCACCGACCGCGAGTTCATCCACGACTGGTCCCACGAGCAGCAGGTCCGCACCGGCACCTACGTCCACCGCGACTTCAACTTCACCACCCCCAAGCAGAGCCTGGAGGCCAAGTCCAAGATCGACCGCAAGCACGCCGCGGCCTCCTTCGAGGTCTACGACTACCCGGGCGAGTACGACGTGGTCGCCGACGGCGAGAAAGCCGCCAAGGTCCGCATCGAGGAGTTGCACACACAGTTCATCCAGGTGCGCGGCGAATCCGACTCGCGGGGTATCTCGGTTGGCTCCACCTTCCGGCTGGATCGGTACCCGCGCGCCGACCAGTGCGAGGTCGATTGGCTCGTGACGTCCACGGTCTGCCGGGCCCGCTCGGACGAGTTCGAGTCGCACGCCGCGGTGGGCGACTCGGCCCCGCGCTTCCTCTGTTCGTTCACCGTAATGGACAACAAGGAACAGTTCCGCCCCGCCCGCATCACACCCAAGCCCGTGATCTACGGCCCCCAGACCGCCTTTGTGGTCGGCAAGTCCGGCGAGGAGATCTGGACCGACGAGCACAGCCGCGTCAAGGTGCAGTTCCACTGGGACCGCGACGGCGAGGCCAACGAGAAGTCCTCGTGTTGGATCCGGGTCTCGCAGGCCTGGGCGGGCAAGAAGTGGGGGGCGATCTTCATCCCGAGGATCGGACACGAGGTGATCGTCGAGTTCCTCGAGGGCGACCCGGACCGGCCGATCATCACCGGCCGAGTCTACAACGCCGACACCAAGCCCCCCTACGACCTGCCCGCCCACGCGACGATGTCCACCCTCAAGTCGCTTACGAGCAAGGGCGGCGGCGGTTTCAACGAGTTCCGCTTCGAGGACAAGAAGGGCGAGGAGCAGGTCTTCCTGCACGGCGAGAGGAACCTGGACATCCGCGTCAAGGCCGACCGCTTCGAGAACATCGGGCACGACCGCCACCTGGTCGTCGAGAACAAGAAGTTCGAGCACGTCAAGGTGGACCGGCACGAGAAGGTGGACAACGACCACGTCGAGGTGATCGGCAACGACCGCAACCTCCAGGTCAAGGGCAAGGAAGCGATCGAGATCTCGGGCAGCCATTCCAACACCGTCGGCGGCGACGTGATCGAGATCTTCAAGGCCAAGCACCACGAGGCGACAACCGCCGACTACTACCTCGTGGCGGACAACGTGGCCATCGAGGGCAAGACCAACATCACCCTGTACGTCGGCGACTCCTACATCGCCATCAACGCCGACGGCATCAAGATCGCCACGACCGGCAAGATCGTGCTCCAGTCCTCGGACGACACGTCGATCAAGTCCGACATGAACTTCAAGACCGAGTCCGGCATGGAGACCTCGGTGAAGGCCGGGACGGACCTGAAGCTCGAGGGCGGCGTCACCGCGGAGATGAAGTCCCCCAACACCACCGTCAAGGCGGACGCGACGCTCACGCTTAAGGGCAGCGCCTCCGTGATGATCAACTGACCGTCGAGGATCCGCGACCCATGGAGAAGAAGCCCGGAACAGCCCTGACCGCCGTCGCCCCCGCCGCGGTCACCGATGCGCTGGACGCCGACTCGGCCGACCCCGGCGAGGTGGCCGAGGTCAAGGCCGAGCAGCGCAAGAAGCAATCGGGCAAGTACGGCTCCAAGCAGGTCCCCGCCTACAAGCCGCCGGAGGACAAGGAAAAGAAGACGACGTGGATCGAGATCGAACTGGTAGACCGCGACGGCAACCCGATCCCGAGCGAGCCCTACCGCATCGAGGACCCCGAGGGCCGCATCGTGGACGGAACGCTCGACGAGAAGGGATTCGCCCACCGGGACTGGATCGTCCCCGGCACCTGCAAGATCAGTTTCCCGAGGCTCGACCAGGACGCCTGGGCCAAGGCCTGATCCGGCCCGCCCGCGTCCGGGGACGCCCGACGATCGCGCCGCACCGCATCGGCGAACCCCGACCCTCTGCCGCGACGGGCTCGCTCCCCGGCGAGCCAGCCACCCTCAACGGACGCCCAACCCATGGCCGAGACCAAGAAGCCCAAGGACGACGTCAACAACAGCCCCGTCAACACGGGCATCGAGAACGACCTCGCCGACGAGAACGGGGAGTTCTACTACTCCGCGCACGTGGTCAGCCAGGGCGAGTGCCTCATCCGGGTGTCCGCCGAGAACGGCTACTGGTGGGAGACTCTGTGGAACCACGCGGACAACGCCGAGCTGAAGAAGGGCCGGAAGAACCCCAACGTCCTGCTCCCGGAGGACCGCATCCGCGTGCCCAAGGTCCGGCTCAAGACCGAGGACGGCGCCACGGAACAGAAGCACAAGTTCAAGTGCAAGATCGAGCCGTCGATCCTGCGGCTGCGCGTCAGCGTCTTCGATGAGCCGCTCGCCAACAAGCCGTACAAGCTCGAGGTCGAGGGCAAACTGTACACCGGTACCACCAACGGCGACGGCCAGATCGAGCAGAAGGTCCCCTGCCGCGCCCGCGCCGGCCACCTGGTCGTCGGCGAGCCCCCCGAGGAGCGAGAGTACGACCTGCAGATCGGCGACCTGGACCCGCTCGACACGATCGCAGGCATCAAGGAGCGCCTCAACAACCTCGGCTACGCGGCCGGGCCCATCTGCGATTGGGACTATTTCAACAACTGGCCGGTCCCCGCCTTCCGCAAGGCCCTCCGCAAGTTCCAGCTCAACCACGACCTCAAGATCACCGGCATCGTCGACAAGATGACCAAGGACGCCCTCCTCAAGACCGGCATCTGAGCCGGTGCCCGTCCCCTCCCCTCCCTGTCCGCGGAGCCCCTGTATGCTCGCACGCGTTGCCAAGAACGACTACGACAACGAGAACGGCAAGACGTTCACTCCCCTGGACCGGCAGAGCTACCTGCCGATCGTGGATGCGCACTGCCACGTCTTCGGCCAGAGCCTCTCCGTCGGCGACAAGATCCGGGACGACTCCGACGCGACCCACGTGACGTTCATCAAGGGCGGCTCGGGCGGCTCGGTCAAGAAGCTCTTCAAGCCCACTGTCCTGATCAAGAAGCCCCCGACCCAGGTCCAGAGCCTCGTCGGCGACGCCAAGTCCCTGGCGGACAAGGCCCCGCCCGGCCTCATGGACAAGGCCAAGGGCGCCGCGTCTTCTTTCCTCTCCTCCGCCGGCAAGGCGATGCCCAGCGTGAAGAAGGAGGACCTCGAGAAGGCGCAGAGCGTCGCCAAGGAGTTCGCCGACCGTCAGATCGGCGAGGTCCTCCAGAAGGTATACGCCCGCGGCGTCATCGAACTCCCACCGTCGGAGTGGCCGCCGCAGGCCACCACCACGCTGGTCGGCGACCGCGTGTTCTTCGTCGTGATGCTCTCGGAACGCGCCAAGATCCATTCCTACGGGATCGGCTCCGAGAAGGCGGACCTCACCGAGATCGCCTGGCTGGTCGGCCACATGGAGGCCGGGTTCGCCAAGTTCATCAAGTACTTCTTCGGTGATGACGGCGAGAACGCCGGCATCGTCCTCAACGGCGTGCCCAAGGAGGGAGGGACCGCCGTCGTCCCCCTCCTCCTGGACATGGGCTACACGCCGCTGGACGTCCCGCTGCCGCTGTTGGGCACGCTGGCCGCGTGGCTCGTCGGCCTGCCCAAGCCCGCGCCGGACCCGGACGGCTACTACAAGGCCGGCAAGGAGTTCCTCTGGTTCGACCGCAAGGGGCTCCAGTACACCTACGAGACGCTGGCCGACGTCGCCAGTCAGTACCCCTACCAGATCTGGCCGATGGTCCCCTTTGACCCGCGCCGGCCCGACGCGCTGAGCCACGTGAAGAAGGCTGTCAACGAGTTCGCCTTCCCCGGCGTCAAGCTCTACTCCCGCTGCGGCTGGGCACCCTACAACAACGCCGACGTCCACGGCCCCACGCACGGGCCCAAGCTCGATCAGCGCCTCGACGCCTTCTATGCCTACGCCGTTCAGGAAGACCTGCCCGTTCTCAACCACACCAGCCCGACGGGTTTCCCGCCCAACGCGGCCCTGGCCCTGCCCAAGGGCTATGACGGAGCGGATATGTACCACAGCCGCCTGCTCTACCCCGGGCGCGTCGGGATCGGACCGCTGCCGCTGGGGGCTCTGGAGGGGATCCTCAAGGACGTCGGGCAAGGAATGCTCGATGTCGCCGGGCTCCCGCCTCCCGAGGAACTGCTCAAGCAGGCCAAGGCCACGGGCTCGAAGATGCTCCAGGACGTGGGCGACCTGGCCAACCAGGCCAAGGATTTGAGCCAGGAGCACTTCGACTCCCTCGTGAGCGCGCTGGACAAGGCCCGGGCCAAGGGGCCGGCCGAGATCGAGCGACTCACCAGCCTCGCCGATCCCTCCAAACTCTCCGTGCAGGCCGTCCGCGACCAGCTCTCCGAGTACATTGCTCCCGAAACGCTCAGCAAGATCGCCGACAAGTTCAACCCCAAGCAGTTTTTCGGCCTCGCGTCCTGCATCAAGGGCCCGGACTTCCATCCCGTCAAGAACATGATCGACCCGCAGAAGCAGAAGGAGAACGCCGCCATCAACGCCGAGCAGCGCCGCAGCCCGCTCAAGGTCCTCTTCGACGCCTGCTGCAAGATCCTGGCCTTGATGTCGTGCTACGACGCGGCCAAGTACTGCCACTACGTCCAGCACACCGTCTCGCCCTACGCCTGGGAACCCGTCCTCAAGAAGTACCCCAAGCTCCGCCTCGACCTGGCCCACTGCGGGTCCGAGAAGAGCGTGATCACCCACTATGGCCTGGACAAGGACGAGCACGAAATCGGCAAGAATCCTACCGCCGCGGCCAAGAAGACGTGCGACGTCCTCAAGGATCAGATCAAGGACCTGCACGCGAACCCGTTCGTCGCCACCGGCGCACGCTTCAAGGACTACCTTTTCGCCCAGTGCGCCAAGGAACGCGGCATCATCGCCCTCTTCCAATACTTCGTTACCAGCGAGGCCACCATCGACCCCGCCAAGAAGGCCGCGGATAAGGTCACCGAGATGCTCATGAAGGTCCTGCCCGCGGTCTTCGCCAAGGTGCTCAAGCAGTTCACTCTCCAGCAGATCTACGATGGCGTGCGGGTCCAGGTGCCGGAGGTCCTCAAGGAAGAGCTGTGGCAGCAGTGGCTGGAGGACTGGGCCGACAAGTTCCCCAAGGACTGGATCACCAAGATCAAGGAACTGTGCGGCAAGTACGACAACGTCTATACGGACATCTCCTACCTGACGGGCACCAGCAACGATGTCCACAAGCTACTGCTCGCCAAGATCGCCGACGATGCTTGCCCCGACACGCATCGGCGCGAGGGGTCCGACGCCGGCGTGGAAGACGAGAGCACCGACGGCTCCACCAAGGAGACCATCTTCGCCGAGCGACTCATGATCGGCACCGACTGGTACATGACCGCCATGGACAATGTCGGCCCCGACACTTTCTGGGAGCGCACCAAGTCCGTCGTCAACACCGACCACCCGCTCTGGGAGCGCTGGGCCAGCCGCAACTGCATCAACTTCATGAATCTCGGCAAGCGGATGGACGCGATGGAGAAGTGGTACAAGACCCGCAACATCCCTGACTCCAGCCGTCCCTCCTGGTGGCCAGCCGTCAAGCACTACTACAAGGTCAAGGAGGAGAAGGGCGCCGCGGCCGCGGCCAAGGTTTGATCGCTCGGGCGAGCCCCGCCGCCGAGCAGACGCGGGCATCCGCCGACCCCCATGGCGGACGCCTTCCGGGTACCATTGTCTGTTGCCCGGCATCCCCGCGATCGGTCCAGCGGAGCCGCCCCATGCCACCCTCACCCGTCCCCATCGCCGCCCCACGACCTGCCACCAGGCTCTACGACGGCGACGCCGACCTGCTCGTGCGCTCCGAGCAGTTCCCCGACCGTATCAGCCTGCTCAGTGCCGGGCCCGCCGGCGCGGGCGCCGCCTCCAGCACGCCCGGCGCCGAACGAATCCGCATCCTCTGGGGCCAGGACATGCTGCGCGACATCCTCGATGGGCGCTACCGGTCCGTCGTGTGCGGCGTTAACGACGCCGACAACTCCCACGGCGTTATCGCCCAACTCGTCAGCCTTGTTCCCACCAGCCAGTGGTCCGCGCGGGCGGTCACCTCGTTCGCCAGGATGTTCCAGGAATCGGTGGCCGTGCACGCCGCGCACGACCGCGAGCCGTATGTCCTGAAATACGATCTCGATAGCCTGCTGATCCTGGCGCTGCTGCGCCCCAAGGGGCGGGACCATTTCACGATCGAGGATCTGTCGCGCGGTTTCGCCACGATCAGCCGGATGCTGGCGGACCGGCGCGAGCGGCTCCCCGTCGCGAGCGTTTCCTTCCTCAACGCCCGCGCCAACCGCCTTCTCGCCTCCGAGCCCGGCAAGCAGGCCGCCGAGCCTTCCTTCGAATCCGTCCTCCGCACCATGTACGACGCCGGGTTCCGCGGCGACGTCTACGCGGCCCCTGCCATGTGGCAGTTCGCCCACGTCGGTGTCTTCCCCTCCTACCCCTTCCCCGAGGGACTGGAACGGATGCGCAGCGGCAGTTCCTGAACGCCCGGTGCGCCCTGGATCGCGACCCTCTCGGAGCCGTCCCACGATCAACGCCCAACGACTCATCGATCGCCTGAACTACTTCGGCCCAGCGCTGGGCCGCGTGGTCGCGTGCGTGACGCCCGAGGAGGCGCGGTTCAAACCGCCCACCGGGGCCTGGTCGATCCTCGAGATCATCAACCACCTGGCCGACGAGGAGGTCGACGACTTCCGCCGTCGGCTGGAGTTGATCCTGCGCGACCCGGCGCTGCCATGGCCGCCGATCGATCCCGAGGGCGTCGCCGCCGCGCGTCAGTACAACCAGCAGGACCTGGACGAGTCGGTGGACCGCTTCATGCGCCAGCGGGCCGAGTCGGTGCGCTGGCTGCGCTCGCTCGGCCGAGTCGATTGGGCCGCGGAGCACGCGCACCCGACGGCGGGCCCGATCTCGACGGGCGATCTGCTGGCGTCCTGGGCCGCCCACGACGCGCTGCACCTGCGCCAGATCGCCAAGCGCCTGCACGAACTGGCGGGGCGCGACGCGCCGGGATTCCAGACCGCGTACGCGGGCCAGTGGGGGCCTTGAGGGCGCGGGGCGGCGCGCACCCGGCCGGCGCATCGACCGGACCAAGCGACGACGCACGCGGAAGAGGAGCCTCCCGCGTGCGTCACCACGGATTTCGATGTCGAACGCCCCAGCCCGCCCGGTCCGTGTCTACCCCCGATCAGTACTTGCGCAAGACGCTGCGGACGATGCCCTGGATGCGGCAGTCCTTCACGTAGATCGGCTTGAACTCGGGGTTGGCGGGTTGCAGCCGGACACGGTCCGCCTCGCGGAAGAACGTCTTGAGCGTCGTCTCGCCGTTGGGCAGCAGGGCGACGACCCGGTCGCCGTTGGCGGCCACGTCCGTGCGCTCCACGAGGATGTAGTCGCCGTCAAGGATCCCCTCGTCGCGCATCGATTCGCCGGTCACGCGCAGAGCGAAGATGGCGCCGGGGCGACCGGGGCGCGGGCCGACGATGTCGAGCAGGTCCAGTTCGTCGTGGTCCTCGACCTTCTCGATCGGGTAGCCCGCCGCGATCTTGCCCACCAGCGGGAAGTGCATCGGCCGCGACTCGTCCGGCACGGCCACGCCGTCAGCAATCGACAAAGAGCGCGCCTTGTTGGGCTCGCGCACGAGCGCGCCCTTCTTGATGAGCGCCTCGACGTGCTCGAAGACGGTCACCTTGCTCACGCCGATCTCGTCGGCGAGTTCCTGCATGGTTGGCGAGTAGCCACGCCGCACGCGGCAATCCCGGATAAGCCGCAGGATCTTCAACTGCTTGGGGGTCAGGTTCATCGTGTGTTCCCTCCGTGTGGGTAATGGTTCGTGCCGGGGTCATGGCCCCTCGAATCTCGTCCGTCCTGTCAGGGCCGGCGCTGCGCATCGCTCGCGCCAGGCCCAGCGTCCGTCGCAGTGCACCCGCCTGGTCCGCTTGCAGACGCTCCGCCGCGAGCAGGGCGCCGGCACGCGCGGCTAACTGCGAGACCTCAAGGGTGTCAACCGTCGACCCCCCTGTAAACCCTCCGTTCACCCTGATTTTGTTTGCATCCGTACTTGTCGCGGACACGGCCGATGTTTGGACCGCACGAAGAGCCCCCGCCGAAATCTCGGCTCGGTCGAAGCGCCCGCCCATCGTCCGGCTGTCGGCGACCCGTTCATAACCCAAATCATCCGTGGTCCCCTGACCGCCTCGCCGCATGTCCCTCTGACCGGTGCCGGGCCCTTCCGACGATGCCCAGCCTGCCGTCCCATTCTTATCCTGACCGCCGGACGCAGAAGTCGGCGCACCGGCCGCTCCGCGAGCGATCTTGCCATCCGGCATCACGTCGTAGGTCGTCACGAAGTCACCGCCCGGACCGAGTTTGATGAGCGTTTGGGTCAGCATGGGTCGTGGCGCCTCCCGGGTGTTCCTAAGGCTGTACGAACAGCCTCGGACGCGCCGCACACGCGGCCATCCTTGGTCCTCGGGTTCCACCCCTTGTGGTAGCATCCTGTCGGTCCACGACAGGTTGAGCCTGCGTCGGCTTGGGGTTGTTGATCGACCAGCACTTCGGTAGTCCCGCACTTTCAGTGGATCCATCTGTTTGGATTAAGATAGCCGATCATCGTCCACACGGCAAGTCAATGAACTCTTTTTTTCAACAGAATTTTGTCAGACCTCGATCTCCCCTGTTCTAAGGCTATACGGTAGGCGGGCGGGCGCTGTTCGTGCGAATCCTCAGCCCGTCGTTCGATCGAGCATCGGTCATATCTCATTACACCACATCAAGTTACGCGCGAGAGCCGCGTCCCGTGCCGCTGTATTCGCCGCTTGATCTCCAGCACCGTCACCTCCGCTCTCACCGATGCCGGCTCGCTCCCGACCTCGCGTGCCAGCTCGTCCATCGTGCGCGGCTCGTCCAACGCGGCCAGGATGGCCCGTTGGCTGGGCGTCAGGGATCCGTCCCGAACTGCGCGATCCCCCTCGGCCACCTGGTCCGGCGTCGCCGCCGGTCCCCTGTCGGCGGCGAAGAGGCTCTCGGGCTGGCGCGACGGGTCGGTTGTCACCGCCGCGTGCGTGCCGTCGAAATGGTGGCGCGCGGGCGATTCCAGCGTATCGATGATGTCGGCCGGGTGAGTCACCAGCAAGGCCCCACCCCTCTTGATCAGGTCCAGCGAGCCCTCGGCGCTGGGCGAATCCACGCGGGCGGGGAGAGCGAAGACCTCGCGCCCGTGATCCTCCGCGGCCAGGCGCGCTGTGATCAGCGCCCCCGACCGTCGCCCCGCCTCGACGACCAGAACGCCCAGGCACAGACCGGAGATGATGCGGTTGCGGGCGGGGAAGTTCTCGGCCACGGGCGCCGTCCGCAGGGGCAGTTCGGAAATCACCGCGCCGGCGCCGGCGCAGATCTGCGCGAATAGCGGCTCGTTCTCGGGCGGGTAGCTCATGGCCAGACCGCAGCCGAGGACGGCGACGGTCCGCCCCTGGGCCCGCAGCGCCCTGCGGTGCGCGCCCGTGTCGATGCCGCGGGCGCCGCCTGAGACCACGCACAGGCCCGCCTGGGCCAGGTGGAGGCCGAACCGCTCGGCCTGCTCTCGCCCGTAGTGGGAACAGGATCGCGAGCCGACAACGGCGATCGGGTACCGATCCGCCCCCGGGGCGTCGAGCGCCCCCTTTGTGTACAGCACCGGCGGCGGGTCCGGGATCTGCGCCAGCAGCGCCGGATACTGCGGCTGACCCAAACCGATGAGCGCTACCCCCAGCGAGTCCGCTAGGGCAATCTCGGCGTCGGCCAGCGCCTCGGAGGCCTGGATCCCGTCGCGGATCTCCTGGGCCTTGTCGCGCCCAATGCCGCGCAGTTCCTTCAACTGCGCGCCGGGTGCTTCCAGCACGGCCCTGGCCGATCCGAACGCGGTCACCGCGCGCCCGATGAGTACCGGCCCGAGACCGGGCGTGAGCGTGAGCCGCAACAGATCACGTGTACTGGGATCGATGTTGGGCATCTGGTAGGAGTCTATCACGGTTCGGGTGGACGGGCGAGGCGTGGCATAACGCTCGCATGGATCAAGAGGCAATGGACCGGCTGGCCCTTGAGGCCGCGTTCGGCCAGGCGCTCAAGTCCGAGCTGGAGGGGGGGATTCCGATCGGATCAGCGTTGGTGAGCCCGCACGGGCTGGTGGTGGCGCTCGGGCACAACCAGCGGGTGCAGTCCGGCGACCCGACCGCCCACGCCGAAATGGTGTGCATCCGCAACGCGGGCCGGCGGCGCGACTGGCATACGCTCATCCTGGCCTCGACGCTCAGCCCGTGCGCCATGTGCTCAGGAACGGCGGTGCTGCACCGGATTCGGCGCGTGGTGATCGGCGAGAGCCGGACGTTCCAGGGGCGCGAGGATTGGTTGCACGAGTCGGGGGCCGACGTGCGGGTGCTGGATGACCCGCGCTGCGTGCAAGTGATGGAGCGATTCATCCGGGCGCACCCGGACCTGTGGGACGAGGACATCGGCGCGCCGCCCGTGGACCGAGGTTGATCAGGCCGGCGGGACGGCGCCGAAAGTGTGGATGGCCGGGCGGAACGCGCCCGATGAACTGGACGTGCTCATGCGAGATTGGTTGCGTGTTCTGGAACAGAGGCCGTCCTACCTGGCGTGGAGCGCCGTCGGGCTGTTCCTGGCCGTGACCGCCCTGCTCTGCGTCTCGCTGGTATCGTGCCGGACGGGTGACAAGGGCGGCTCCCGCGGCGCGTCCGGCGCGCCGGCCACGCCAAGGCCGCCGGCGGTCGTCTTCGCGCTCAGCGGCATCGCGGGCGAGCCGATCATGCGGGTTCGCGTCGGCGCGGCGGTGGACACGGCGGTATTCACCGGCCCCAGCGAGCTCACCATCAGCCCCGCCTCGGGCGATTCCGCCGCGCCGCCAGCCGTCGCGTCAATCCCGCCGCTGACCGTCACGCTGGGGGCCGACGGCTGGCACGTCAAGGACGGCACCGGCGCAGTCACGACTTGGGCGCGCGCCGGCGACCTCCAGGTGGGCGTCGAGATCGCTCCGGGCGACCGGACCCTCGACACCGAACTGGTCGGGTACAACGGCGTGCGGTACCCCGGACAGATGAGGCTTAGCGCTCGCTCGGATGTCAATGATCGCGCCTACGACGTGATCGAATACCTGCCGCTGGAGGACTACCTGCCGGGGGTCGTCTCCAAGGAAATGTACAAGGACTGGCCGCAGACGGCCTACGAGGCGCAGGCCGTGTGCGCCCGCACCTATGCGTTGCACGAGCGGCTGCGGGCGATCGGGGCGCGCCGGCCGTTCGACGTCGAGGCCACGACCCAGGACCAGGCTTACGGCGGAGTGAACCACAACGGGGTCGTGGGCGCGGCGGTGGCGGCGACCCGCGGCATGGTGCTCGTCTTCCGCGGCCAGGTGTTGCGGGCGTACTACTCGAGCACGTGCGGGGGGCGTGCCGGTTCGGCGCGGGATACGTGGCCGATCACCCCCGGGTACGAGTTCAACCTGGCCGAGCCGATCCAGGCGCACGAGCGAGACCATTTTTGCCAGTCCTCGCCGAACTACCGCTGGAGCGTGGTGCGCGACCGATCGGAACTCGTCAAGCGCCTGCGGGCCTACGCCGAGAAGAACGGGCTGATGGTGCGCCAGGTCAAGGACCTCCAGACGATCGAGATGAGCCAGGCGAACTCCGTCGGCCGGCCGATCGAGTACCGGGTGACCGAGCCGGGGGGACGGTGGTTCAGCGTGAAAGCGGAGGACCTGCGCCTGGCGTGCAACCAGCACGTGGATGGGTTGGCGGATGTGACGAACAAGACCCGCGTGCGGAGTGGGGACATCGAGTTTGCGATCGAGCCGCCGAAGGCCGCGCCGGCCGGCAAGCCGCGCAGGTCGGGCGTGGGCGGTGGGGGAGCGGTGACGATCAGCGGGCGCGGGTCCGGGCACGGGGTGGGGATGTGCCAGTTCTGCACCAAGACAATGGCCGACGGCGGGCGCGATTGGCGGACCATCGTGCGGTCGTTCTACCCCGGTGCCGACCTCGTCCGGGCCTACTGAGTCGGCCGCCGCGCTCCCTTCAATCCTCCCACCGCCGGCCCCGGCCGCCAGACGGGCAACGCGAGTTCCAGCGTGTCCTCATGCACGTCGGTCAGGTGGATGGACAGGTCCACCATCTGCGTCTGCGGCGCGGATAGCGAGACCGTGTACCCGACGGGAGCGGGCGCTGTGGGCGGGGCAGGAGTTGGGGCGTTCATCGCTTCCTCGGCATGGGCGATGGGTGCGGCAGCGACACAGGCGCACAGAAGGACCATCAGCCCCGTCATTTGCCTGATGAGCCGGTCCAAGGCATCGGGCACGGGCATCACACTCAATCGCGGCAGGCGGAGCAGATCGAAGCCGGCAAACCGGCGATCCGCCTTGAGGGTGGCCAGTGACAGCGGGCGCGGCGCGCCCTTGCACGGGACGATGTCAACGACGGCGAACCTGGGTTCGCCCTTGGCGTTGAGCCCGGGCTGGGCCGGGTCCTGGTATGGGTTGCCGGTGACGGCGGCCAGGCCCACGATGGCCCGCTCATCGCCGGTGTGGTAGATCAGGGCTTCATCGCCCTCGCGCATGCGCCGCAGGTGCATCAGCGCGGTGTTGTTCGTGACGCCGGTCCACGCGGCCCGCTTCTCGCGGACGAGGTCGGCGAAGGCGTACTCGCCGGGTTCGGTCTTGAGCAGGACTGTCGCCATGGGGTAGATCGGGGCCCCGGCGGCGCCCCCCGGCTGCGCCGCCGAGTTCATGATAGAGGATGAGCCCTATAGGCGGGCCGTGTCAAGGGTGCGAGTCCATCGCTCACGAGGCCTCGACGATGAACTCGCAGCGGGTTTCCAACGATTGACCAGGGTCCAACACGACGGTCCCGGTGCCGCTCTGTCCCTGTTCGTGCAAGTTGAACCCGTCGTTGACCTGGCTCACCGGTTCGACGGCGAACCACGGCAGTGGCCCGTCTCGCCCGTCAGCGGCGGGCGCACGCGGCGCGTACACCACCACGTGCCCCAGGTTGGCCGAGCAGTCGGTCCGCAGGCGCACCCCGCTGGCGGGCCAGTGGATCTCGGCGCGCCCATCCCAGCCGGCGAACACAGCGTCGATCGGTTCATCGGGGAGCGCCCCGCCCGCGCTCAAGCGCCGGCTGAGCGCGTCGAGCGCCGCCGGCCCTACTGGAAGCTGGTTCTTCGCAGGATATCGCCCCGTGCAGCGGCACCGGACCTCCGCGCCGTCCAGATCGTTCCACAAGCGGCGCATGAGGTACGGGTGCATCCCGCAGCCGGCAGGCATGGCTTGATGCCCCGCGTTGGCGACACTGACCTGCACGACCAGCCGGTCGGCGTGCAGTTCATACCGCGCCCCACAGGTGAAGGGAAAGGGGTAGTTCACGGGCTGGTCTGCGGGCGCTCGCCGGCTGTCGAACTCCAGCCGGGCGCTAATGGGCGTGCGGTCGAGAATCGTCCACGGGCGGCCGCGGACATCCCCGTGAATCGCCGTGCCGTCGCCGGAGGAAGGCCGCAGCCGGTGCTCGCGCCCGCGGAACCGGAACGCCGCGCCCGCGATGCGGTTGGTCCACGGCGCCATGATGAAGCAGGCCATGGCGCCGGGGGCTTCCTCAGTTCCGGCGGCGCGGCGCATGATCGGGTAGGCCCAGCGGTTCGGGCCGGTGATCGAAAAGTCGGCAATCGCCGCGCCCAGCCCAGGGTCGATCTCAACGCGCAGCCGTCCGGCCTGCATGGCGATCCGTCCCATCGCGCACACGATACGGCGTGGGCGGCGCGCCGGTGCGTCGGCGGCGAGCGGTTATCGGTCGTGCATTGGCCGGCTTGCGGCCGCTGGTCCGGTGGTCCCCTCGTCCGCCCAGGAATGGTCGTCGAGCCATGGACGCCCGTTCAGCACGCCCCCCGAAGGACCGATACATCGACGTGGTTCCCGGTCCGGTCGGCCACGGCGATGGTGGCCGCGGCGCGGGTCCACAGGACAACGCGGATACGTCATGAGTCCCGACACCACCGATCAAGGCGGCACATCTCCGCGCGATCCGGCGCCCGGCGACCCCATGCCGGGCTCGCCGTCGGCCGAGCCGGGTTCGTCGCCCAACGGCGGCGACCGCCCGCACGCGCAGATCCTGCGGACCATCGAGGAACTGCAGTCCCGGTTCGAAGACCTGCGCCGCATGCACGCCGAGGCCACGCAGCGCGAGACGCAACTGCGCCTCCAGGCCGCGCAGCTGACCCAGCGCGACGAGACCGTGGCCGCCAACGCCAGGGCGATCGAGCAGGAGCGGGCCCGGCTCACCGAGCGTGCGGAAGGCCTCGGCGCGCGGGAGCAGGAACTGGAGGCGCGCCGCGTCGCCCTGGAGCACGAGAACGAGAACCTGCGCGGCGCGTTGGCCGCGGCCCAGCAGGCCCGAACGGAACTGGAGCGGTCCCGGGCGCAGTCGGTGCAGTCGGGCGCGGCCCTGGAAGCCCAGGCGGCCCGCGTGAGCGAACTGGAGGCGCGCCTGACGGAACTGACCTCCGCCCGCCTGTCGCTGGAAGCGCGTCTCACGACGCAGCAGGCGAGCCTCGACGCCGCCCAGCGAGCCTTGGAGGAAGCGGCAGCGCGCCAGCAGGCCAACCCGCCGGTCGCCGCGCCCGAATCCGAAGAACTCGCCCTGCGGAACCGGGCGATCCAGGTGCTGGCCGAGCGGCTCGAGCGCGCCCAGAAGGACAAGCAGGACCTGCAGAGGCAACTGGACGACGCCATGGCGGGGGCCGCGCCCGTTCCCGCCGCCGGCACGCCCAACGCCCTGCGACGACAACGGCTGGTCCGGTACAAGACCCTGCTGCGGGCCCAGGCCCGCAAGATCATGCAGGCCCAGGTGGCGCTCCAAAAGCGGCAGGCCGAGTGCGAGGCCCTGCTGGCCCAGCGGGCCCGGCTGGCCGCGGCCGCCGCCGACCTGACCCGGCGCGAACAAAGGGTCAGCGTGGCCCGCACGAAGACCACCGCCGCCACGATTGTCTTCTATCTGGTCGGAATCACGACCATCCTGGGGGCGCTGTCGTGGGGGTTGGCGAGCTTGGTGGCTCCGCAGACGTACGTGGCCAAGGCGGTGCTGGAGGTGGACCCGCGCGGGCGGACCATGACCGAACAGGAACTGGCGTCCTGGCAGCAGTACCACCAGGGGTTGGTCTCGGACCCGGTCATGATGGAGGTGGCGGCGGAGCGCATGGCGCGCCGGGGGCTCGCGACGTTGGGCACTGCGCCGGACCTTGGAGCACGGCTGCACAAGGACCTCTTCACGCAGTCCGAGCGCCCCGGCATGCTGACGCTGGAACTGACCGGCCAGGGCGCCGAACGCACGGAGCGGGAACTGAGCACGTTCGTGGCGGCCATGGTCGCGCAGGCCAACGGCTCACGGGACCAGCGGACCGACGGGGGCGCCACGCTGCTGACCCAGGACGCCAAGGCCGGCGCCGAGCCGATCAAGGACCCTCGGTTGCCATACGCGGGCGCGTTCCTGGCCGGCTCCCTGGTGGCGGTGCTGTGCTTCGGCCTGGTCATCTGGGCGCGCCTGGCGCGGGCCAAGCAGCGGATCGACCGCGAGGACCTGGCCGCCGCGACGTTCGAGGACCCGGCATGGGCCGCGGCCGAGCGGGCGTTGCCTCCGCGGACGCTGGCCCAGGGCCAGGCCCGGCCGTAGCCGTGGCGCGATGGCCGGACCGCGCGCCAGGGCACGCGGGACGCGTATCGATCAGATCTTGTTGCTCTTGAGCAGGGGCGTGGGCTTGGCGCCGTGGTCGCTGGCGATCAAGGCCAAGCCGAGGCCCTCGGTCACGCTCAGGTTGATCTTCTGGTGGAACTTGGAACTGGTGGAACGGATGGTCAGGACCGCCTGGCCCACGTTGCCCTTCTCG
>JBGPGM010000002.1:0-18349 GCA_041483855.1 Phycisphaerae bacterium
ACCTTCCACTGCGACGGCACGCAGTGGGTCGGGAAGATGCCGACCGATCTGGGGGACGGAGTCGAGCCAACGAGGGACCAGGGGATCAGGGCGAAGGAACGCCCCGACGGTCGGCAGGCGGCCCACCCGATCCCTCGACCCCATGATCCCTCGATCCCTGCTCCCTTCTGCGACCTGCTGACCTTCTCTCCTCACAAGTTCCACGGCCCCAAGGGCGTCGGCGTGCTGTACGCCCGCCCGGGCGTGCCGCTGGCGCCCGTCATCTTCGGAGTCCAGGAGAAGGGCCGTCGCGGCGGGACGGAGAACGTCCCGGGGATCGTCGGGGCGGGCGCGGCCGCGCGCCTGGCGATGGAGTGGCTGGCGGGCGAGCGCGGCCGGCAGGAGCGGGACCGTCTGGCCGGCCTGCGCGACCGCTTCGAGTCGGGCGTGCTCGCGGCGGTGCCCGACGCTCGTGTCAACGGCCCGACCGACCGCTCCCGCCGTCTTTGGAATACCACCAATATCGCATTCCCACGCCTGGAGGCCGAGGCGCTGCTCCTGCTGCTCAGCGAGCGCGCCGTTTGCGCCTCGGCGGGTGCGGCGTGCAGCAGCGGCTCGCTCGACCCCTCGCCCGTCCTGTTGGCCATGGGCATCGAGCCCGCCCTGGCTCACGGGTCCCTCCGATTCAGCCTCTCCCGCGAGACGACCGGGCAGGAGATCGACGAGGCCATCACGGTCGTCGGCGAGTGTGTCGCTCGCCTGCGCGGGTCGATGGTCTCGTAATCGGGTGGAATTGGTGAAACTGGCAGGCCGCAACGCGGAACCATACGCTGACGCCCATGAGCCAGACCCCCTATGGACAGCCCGGCCAGGTGCACGAGCGCCGCTTCGGCGTGGACCCGATGATGCCGACGCGCACCAGCGCGCTGGCCGTCTCTTCGCTGGTCTTCGGCCTCGTCTGCTGCCTGCCCGCGACCGGCCTGATCGGCATGATGCTCGGCGTGGCCGGCATCGCGGTCATCAGCCGCTCCGAGGGTCGGCTGCGCGGCAACGGCCTTGCCGTCGCCGGCGTGATCCTGGGCCTGATCTCCACTCTGGCGTGGGTCGCCATCGGGGTCGGCATGGCCAGGGGCTACCAGGGCTTCAAGGCCAACGTCTTCGAGCCGACGCGCGCCCTGACGGAGGCCGTCGAGAAGGGTGACCTGGCGGGCGTGGCCGCGATGATGGACCCCGCCGCGGCAGCCGACGTGACCCCCGAGGCCCTGACCGCCTTCCGTGACGACGTAACGGACAAGCTGGGCAAGTTCCGCGGGATGCTCCAGCACTGGCCGCAGTTCAACGGCTCCGGCACTTCCCAGTCGTCGCACATCCCGCTGACCGGCAGCCAGTTCGTCTTGCCGGTGCTGGCGAACTTCGAGAAGGGTGACGCAATCATCCTCGTAATCTGCGATTCACCCGGCGGCTTCAGCTACTTCATCTGGGGGTCGGAGTCCATTACCGGCCACATCGTCAACGTTGTAATCATGACCCAGGACGGCGACGAAACCGCCCTGTTCAAGCCCAAGGCCACCGGCGTCCCTCGCCGGGCGATTCCGACGCGTCCGAAGCGGCCAACGCCGGCCGCGCCGCCAAACCCCCCGCCCTCCGGCGGCGGCGGTTGATGCTCCCCCGCACCGGGGCAGGTCTGAAAGATCGGCCGCCCGGCGGTATAGTCCGGGAGTGGCGGACGCGAGCAACTCAGCCGGACCCGCGGGCGGGAGCGATGTGGCGGGCCTCCGCCCGGTCATCTCCTGCCGTGGGCTCGTCAAACGCTTCGACGGGCGCGCCGTGCTCGACGGCATCGACCTGGACATCTATCCCGGGCAGACGATGGTGATCATGGGGGGCTCCGGCTCGGGCAAGAGCACGCTGCTGCGCTGCATGATCGGCTCACTCAGGCCGGAGGCGGGGGCCGTCGAGATGTTCGGCCAGAACGTGTCGGCGCTGACCGGGCCGCAGATGGACGTCGTGCGCAAGAGGTTCGGCATCCTGTTCCAGTCCGGGGCGCTGTTCAACTCGATGACCGTCGCCGAGAACGTCGCCCTGCCGCTGGAGGAGCACACCGACCTGGGGCGCGAGATCATCCAGATCCAGGTGAAGATCAAGCTGGAACTGGTGGGCCTGCGCGAGCACGCCGACAAGTACCCGGCCCAGTTGTCCGGCGGGATGAAGAAGCGGGCCGGCCTGGCCCGCGCGCTGGCCCTCGATCCGCGCGTGCTCTTCTACGACGAGCCGTCGGCAGGCCTGGACCCGGTCACCAGCGCCGAGATCGACCGGCTGATCGTGGACCTGACCAAGAAACTGGGCGTGACCAGCGTGGTCGTCACCCACGAGATGGAGTCGGCCTTCACCATCGCCGACCGCATGGCCATGCTGGACAAGGGCCGCATGGTCCGGGCCGAGTCGCGCCAGTGGTTCGCGCGCCTGCGCGCCATGCCCGCCGACCAGGCCAGGGCGCTGCCGTCGGCAGAGCAGTTGATCCGCCAGTTCCTGCGCGGCGACGCGGAGGGGCCGATCACGGCCCGGCGCGCCGCTACGAACTACGCTGAGGACCTGTTGGGGGCCCAGCAGGCGCCCCCGACCCCGAGCGTGGAACCGACACGCGGCCGGGACTCACGCTGATGGACCGCGATGAGCGGGGGGCGGGCCGGGGGGACGGCGCCGGGCCAGGAGCGGCAAGATGAGCGACAGGGGCGAGCCAGCATGGTGACCGGGCGAGGATCCAAGAACAACGTCATGGCCGGGCTCTTCCTGCTCATCAGCCTGGCGCTGGCGGTGGGCGTCATCCTCGTCCTGTCGGACGCCTGGGAGTGGTTGCGCCCGCAGAACCGGTACTTCGTGCAGTTCGCGCTGACCGACGGGGCCGAGGGGTTGGATGTCGGCGCGCCGGTCAAGGTCGGTGGCAAGAAGGTGGGGAGCGTGTCCGGCCTGGAGTTCGTGCGCGACCCTCCCGAGACCGGGCGCGTGATCGGCGTCAAGGTCGGGATCAAGATTCACAGGGAAGTGACGCTCTACCGCGACGCCACGGCGCTGCTGGTCGTCCCCCTGCTCGGCTCGAACAGCGCCATCAACATCGTCGAGGTGGGCAACACGAGCGTCGTGCTGGCGAGCCCCTCCGGGGCGGTGCTGGAACCGAAGGGAACGCTGTACGGCCACCTGGCGCCCCCCTCGTTCCTGGCCCAGGCCGGCTATGGCCCGGCCCAGGCAACGCAGGTGCAGGTCACGATCGAGTCCATCAGCCGCGCCAGCGAGCGAATCGACCGCATCGCCGCCAAGGCCGAAAACGAACTGGACCCCGTCCTGGATCAGGTCAGGGCCATGCTCGCCGACGCCCAGCAGGTCACGGGCAGCGCCCGGGCCGCCTGGGAGAGCCGTTGGCGCCAGGCCATCTCCGACACCGTGGTGCAGGTCAGCGATGCCTCCAGGAAACTCGTCGCCCTCCTCGAACAGGCCAACGCGGCCGTCGCCACCGCGCAAGGTGTGCTGGACGAGAACCGGCCCACCATCCGCGATGCCCTCGCCAACGTGCGCGCCCTGACCGAGAAACTCAACGGCGAGTCTTACGACCAGATCCGCACCGTCCTGGAGAAGGCTAGCGACGCGATGACCCAGTTCAGCCAGACCGCGGCCCGCGCCAATACCCTGCTCCACGACCAGGCCCCTGAACTGGGCACGATCCTGACCAACGCCCGGTTGGCGTCGGAAGAACTCAAACTGGCCATGAGCGAGGTCCGGGCGGCCCCGTGGCGGGCCCTTTACAGCCCAACCCACAAGGAACTGGAGAACGAGCGCCTCTACGCCTCCGTTCGCGTCTATTCGGCGGCCGTCGGCGACCTGCGGGCCGCGGCCGCCTCCCTGGAAGCCGTCTCCAGCGAGCCGCAGCCGACCGAGGCCAGCCGCCAGACGGCCAGGGACCTCGCCGAGCAACTGACGAAGGCCTTTGACCGGTATCGAAACGCGGAAGAGGATTTCCTCAAGAAGTGGATCGAGGCGGCCAAGTGAGCCGCGAGGGGTGACCGGTGAAACGCCCCGGGTCCGACGGGCGTAGAAAGCGCACAGGGAGCGAATCACCGCCCGGACACGGAGGCACGAAGCGGAAGGCCGACTGGGGGAATGCCGTACTCGGATGTCCGAGTTTGGGGAAACCGTGACCTCTGCCTTGGCCTTCGCCGTTGCTCCGTGTCTCCATGCCCGGGCGGTGATGAGCGGGCCCCAGGTGTTGTCAGGTGGGTCCCGCGGGGCCTGCCCGTGCGGGGACCCGGCTGAGGAATCAAGCATGACCTGCACGTCGCGCGTTCGGCTGTGGATCGTGACATCGGCGCTTGCCGTTGCCGGTTTCGCTTCCTCCGGCTGGGCGGACCCGCCGGCGCCGGGCCCGTCGGGCATGTACCCCGAAGACGAGGCTTTGCTGCGCACCGCCAAGTCGGCCGGCCAGGCAGCGGTGCAATGGCTGAAGGTCAAGGCGCGCCGCGCCCAGCTCGCCGCGGATGACGCCACGCAGCAGGCCGAGCGAGCCTGGCAGAACGCTGTGGACGAGGCGAACTCCGTCAAGCCGGCGCCGGCCCGCGTCGGCGTGAGCCTCCTCAGCGCAGCGCCAGCCGAGACGGCGCCGGCGAACGTATCCAACGCGCCCGGCGCAGCGCCGCAGTTCCGGTGGGTGCCGATCGAGCAGCCCACGGCCGCGGAAACGCCCCCCAGCCCCCCCTTGCCCGCGCGCGTCGTGCTCCTGGTCCACGGCCTGGATGAGCCCGGCCCGATCTGGGATGAGCTGGCGCCGGCCCTGGCTGCCCAGGGCTCAACAATCGGCTACGGCGTCGCCCGATTCGACTATCCCGACGACCAGCACATTGCGCCCTCGGCGGACCTGCTGGCTGCGGCCCTCAAGAATCTCGGCTCGCGCGGCGCCACCTCCGTGGACATGGTGTGCCACTCGATGGGCGGCCTGGTGGCACGCGACGTGCTGACGCGCCCGTCCTCCGAGACAGGCGGCGGAGGCTGGTATGCCGGTTCGGGCTCGGGGCGCGGCCGGCTCCCCGCCATCTCGCGCCTGATCATGGTCGGCACGCCCAACAACGGCTCTCCCTTGGCCGGCCTGGAAGTCCTTGCCGAGATCCGTGAGAACTTCCTGCGTTGGGTGGACTCGGACGGCAAGGACCTCTCCGCCCTGCTGGGGTTCCTCCACGACGGGCGCGGCGACGCCAGCGGTGATCTGGCGCCCGGGTCGAACTACCTCAAGGACCTGAACTCGCGCCCCTTACCGACCGGCGTCGCCATCACTGCCATCGTCGGCGAGATCGGCCAGGACGAGGGCGCCCAACTCGTCCGCCTGCTGGACTGGCCCATGGCCCGGCAGGTCCTCGGTGACGCCCATGTCGAGCAACTGGCCGCCAAGGGAAAGACGTTGATCGATCAACTCGGCGACGGTGTCGTACCCAGAGACTCCGCGGCCCTGACGGGCGTGACCGACACGGTCTTTCTCAAGGGCAACCACCAATCGATGCTGTGCCAGTCGATCCTTTACCGCCGGATGCGGACAATGGCCGGCTGCCCCGACGAACCCGAGCCCGCCCCGGCAATCGCGGTGATCCTGGACCGCCTGGGCCGCGAGCCGGCCAAGAGCGGCGGCGGCGGACCCGACTCTTCCAAGTAGGGTCGGTATCGGCTAGGGTAAGGGCATGGCCCAGCGCCGCCACCATTACGAGCGCGCCTTCGAACAGTACCTGCGGGTCCGGCGAATCCCCTACGTCGCCGTTGACGAGGCCCGCAAAGCCCTTCTCCCTGATGGGATCGGCTCGCCCTCGGGGGGCGTTCCCGATGCCGCACCCGGCGGCGGCGCCCTCAAGTCATTCGACTTCGTCATCTACGGGGACGGCCTGAACCTGCTGGTGGACATCAAGGGCCGGCGCGTGGTTCGGCGCCGAGCGCACGCGGGGAGCAGCAGCACGGGTCGTCTCGAAACCTGGGTCACCCAGGAGGATGTCGATTCGCTGCGGCGGTGGGAGCACCTCTTCGGCGGCGCCACCGGCGGTTTCGAGGGGGCCTTCGTCTTCGTCTACTGGTGCGACGACCAGCCACCCGATGCGCTCTTCCAGGAGGTCTTCGAGTACCAGCAGCGCTGGTACGCCCTGCGGGCCGTGACCCTGGCCGACTACGCCGCGGCCATGAAACCGCGCAGCGCCCGCTGGCGTACGGTCCATCTGCCGACGGCGGCGTTCGAGCGGCTGAGCCACCCCTTCGCATCGGCGTCGATCGGTGGCCGTCGCGTCGTCGTTGGCCCGGACCTGCCCGCTTTACAGGCCCATGGGAGTTCTCTAGGATCCCTCTGAAGCGATTGACCCGAACAGGCCGGGCCCGAACTACCCGGCCCAACACAGGATCCGCCCGATGGCACGTACGGCACGACCGCGGCACAGCAGCACCCGGGGCGCAGCGGCGCTGATCCTGACCGCGGCGGCGCTCTCGCTGATTTCGCTCGGGGCGCCCGCCGCCTCGGCGCAAGCGCCGAGCAAGGAGAAGCGGTTCGAGCCCCCGGTGCCCCCGGCGCCCAAGGGCAGCAGCGCCAACCTGGCGCAGCTGGGGACCGTCATCGCCTTGGCGGGGTTGGTCCTGGGCGCGTGTCTGATCCCCAGCAAGCGCACGCACCAGGACTGATCGATCGCTCGGCAGGCCAATGGGGGCGCGGCATGATCGAGGAGGGCACGTCCATGGACAAGCGTCGGATGCGCGGGCTCATCGGTCTGAACGTAGTGCTCCTGGCCGTGCTGGCCATGGTCACCTTCGCCCCCACAGCCCCCGGTCAGCCCGGCGCGCCCGCCATTGCCGGACGCGCCCGCGGGGACTACACCATGGTCTCCGGTCGCATGCAGGGCAGCACAACCAACGCCGTGTGGGTCCTGGACGCCACCAACCAGGAACTGATCGTTCTGGGCTGGGACCGCGGGCGCAAGCAGTTGTACGGCATCGGCTACCGGAGCCTGGTCAACGACGGCAAGCTCCAGCAAGGTATTCGCTAGGATCCCGACCCACGTCTCGACAGGGGAGCAGCAACCATGCAGTCCCAGACCGACACCACCCGCTTCCAGCCCTCCGCCGCCCTCTGGGCCAGCGCCGCCATCATCGGCGCGATGATCATCCTCCAGGCCGGCCGGCTCGCTGGCGGCGGGGCGAGCGCGCGGGCCGCCGACGTGGCCAGCCGCGCCGGCGACCACGCCGTCCTGTCCTTCAACGGCGGCAACGACGACGTCGTCGTCGTGCTGGACAGCCGCTCCGAGACCCTCTACGTCTACCACGTCGAGAACCAGACGAAGGTCGAGTTCCTCGGAGCGCAGGCCGTGGCCCCGATGTTCACCGCGGCCCGGGGCAAGTAGAGCGGCCTGGGCGCGCGGGGCGGGGGTGCTCCGGGCTTGCTTCGGCACGGTGCGCTGTGCACCGGCGCGCCGGGCCGAGTACGATACGTCCAACGCGGTGTTCGACGATACAGGGGCGGGGATCTCTGGGATCGGATGCCGCACCGTGCGTTGTGAACCGGCGCCCGTGCTGGGCGGCGTGCCGGGCTGATACCCACCCCAGCGACAGATCGGCGCCTCCCCCACTTCCGCACCGACCGGCAAGCCCGGCGGACGGCGGTGCGGCCGGCGCGCGATCGGTGACAACGCACGAGGCGGGCGGCTCGGCGCCCGAATCCCACGCATGCCGATCCTCCCATTGCCCCAGTTCGAAGCGGACCTGGAACAGGACCGCAAGGCCTACGAACAACTCAAGCCCCCCACGTCGATCGTCGTCCGCTTCGGCGCGATGAAGATGGTCGGCGAGTTCCCCTACAACGGCGACGCCAAGCCCGGCTGCGGCACCCAACTGGTCGTCCGGACCCACCGGGGCATGGAACTCGGCCAGATGCTCACCAGCACCTGCCCCAACGCCGGCTGCTCCAAGAGCGTGACCCGCAAGGAGATGCTCGAGTACATCGAGAACTCCGGCGGACGCGACTACCCCTTCTCCACCCAGGGACGCATCCTGCGCGTCGCCACGGTCGAAGACCTCAACCAGCAGGCCCGCATCGACGCCCGCAAGCACGAGCTGCTCATGGGCGGGCGCCGGCGCGCCGCGGAACTCAAACTCAAGATGAAGATCGTTGACGCCGAGGAGATCCTCGGCGGCGACCGCATCACCTTCTATTTCGCCTCCGAGGACCGGGTCGACTTCCGCGAACTGGTCTCCCTGCTCGCCGCCGACCACCGGGTGCGCATCGACATGCGACAGGTCGGCGCCCGCGACGAAGCGCGCCTCACCGCCGACTACGAGCGCTGCGGCCAGCACTGCTGCTGCAAGCAGTTCCTCAAGGTCCTCAAGCCCGTCTCCATGCGCTCGGCCAAGACCCAGAAGGCGTCCCTCGATCCCCTCAAGATCTCCGGGCGCTGCGGCCGGCTCATGTGCTGCCTGCGCTACGAGGATCAGACCTACGAGGACCTGCGCAAACGCCTTCCACGCAAGAAGTCGCGCGTCAAGACCCCGGACGGCTGGGGAATCGTCGTGGACACGCAGATCCTCACCCAGTTGGTCCTGGTGCGCCTGGAGAAGGAGGACCGTGACGCGGCCTACCCGCTCGAGGACCTCCAGTTGGACGGCGCGGGGGCCGCCGCTCGTGCGCCCGCCACGCCGACCGAGCCGGACGTGGACGACGAATTGGGCGAGGACGGCGCGGCCGAGGGGCATGCCCCGTCCGACATCACCGCCGCGCGCCCCGGGTCGGGCCAGCCCGGTCCGGAACACCGCGACCGCGACCGGAACCGCGCCCGCCCGGACGGCCATCGCCATGTCGGCGCGCCCAACGGTGGCGGGGGCGGCGATGGAGGCCAGCCTCGCCCCCCTGCGCCGCCGCATGCCGCGGGCTCGCAGCGGCCAGCGCCGACCCAGCCGGAGCACGGCGGACCCGACGAAGGTGCGCTACCGGGCAGGCCTCCGCGGGACCAAGGGTCAATAGCGGACGGACCTTCCCAGCCCTCGGACGGCGCGGGCGGCCCTGGCGGGGGCGAGCGTCGGCGGCGCCGACGCCGTCGCCGCCGACGGGGCGGCGGAGCAGGTGGTGGGGGAGGGAGCGGCAGCGGCGGGGGTGGTGCGGGCGGAGGTTCAGGGGATGGTGGTCCCGCCGAGCCACCGCCGCCCACGGGTGGCCCGCCTCGCTAGTCGATCAGGCCGTGTCGGCTCGTCACGCCGCTTCGGACGGCGCCGACGCTGCCTGGGCCGCGAACCCCTCCGCCAGCATCGCCAAGGCCCGCTGCTCCTCCGCGCTGACGCCCTCGAACGCGACCCCGATGACGTGGTTGCACCATCCGTCACGACGGGACCAGACGCACTTGGCCGTCAGCGTCACGGTCACCCCGCCCCCCACCAACGTCGCCGAGCGGGCCTGACCCTCGCCCCACCCCCGCCGGCAGCGGATCCGCATGCCGCGCGTCGAAAAATCGATCACGCGCCCGCAACTGCACTGGAGCGTCGGGTGGGCGGGAGCGCGGGGCACCCGTCGCTGGTCTGGCCCCCCCTCGGGGTCCAGGCCCATGCTGCGCGGGCCGGGCTGGGGGTCCTGTCGCATGAGGGAGGCGATCGGCAGGGGAATTCCGCGGCATCTGTCCGCTTGGGCGAAAGCGCCAGCAGCGCCCGGCCGCCGCCCCGCGCGTCCGCGATAACCCGCACAATCGCTCAACTTCGACCGGATCGGCCCGCGCGGCCGATAAGGACCATCCATGTCGCAGCGGCTGTACACCCCTCTGGTTCGGCTCGACCCCGGCTGGCTCTTCCTCCTGGCAGGCTTGGCGGTCCTGGCGGCAACGGTGCTGATCCCGGCCTACGACGACTTGGCCCAGGCCCGGTGGCAACGCGACCGGGCCTTGGCGATCGAGCAGCACCGCGTGCAGCGCCTGGAGCGCTACGGCGCGTACCTGGACGCGCTGGACCGCCGCGACGAGAGCGTGGTGCTGTCACTGGCGGCCGAGCAGCTCAACAAGGTCCCGGTCGGGCGCCAGCCGCTGCTACCCCCGGCGGACCCGGGAACGCGCAGCGCCTCGGTCTTCCCGATGCTCGAGCCTGAGCCGCTGCGCCTGCCGACGGTCCAGGCCCAAGATTCGACGCTGGCCCGCCTGGCGACAGGCGACCGAACTCGCCTATGGCTCATCGCCGGCGGTGCACTGTGCGTGCTGCTGGGGGTCCTACCCCCCGCGGCGGGCCAGAGCGAGCCGGCCGATGAACCGGCTGCGGATGGGCTGACCGCTGAGGAAGCCGTCCTTACTCCGGTCACCCAGGACACGCCGGCGCCGGTTGAGGCTCAGGTCGCCTGAGGCGCGCCAGAGCCTATCGTCCCCTTGTGGACGCTCCAGCCAAGGACACTCTGCAATCGCCCATGCCCGAGTCCCATCGGCTGGGTCGGCGACAGCGCCTGACCAAGGCGTTGGAATACAGCGCGGTGTACGGGGCCAAGATCCGCAAGAGCGCCGGGCCGATCGTCGTCTTCGCCAAGCCCAACGGGCTGGAGCATTCCCGCCTTGGGCTGGCCGTGGGGCGGCGGGCGGGCGGCGCGGTGCAGCGCAACCGCCTCAAGCGGCTGATCCGCGAGGCCTTCCGCCTGGACCAGCACGCTCTGCCGCTCGGGTTCGACTTCGTGGTTTCGGTCCGCGACAGCGGCAAGCGAGCCGCAGCATCCGCCGGACGGCGGAACCAGGCCATCCTCACCTTGGCGGTTTGCCGGCGGCTGCTGTCGGAACTGGGCGCGGCCGTTGCCACGGAATGGGATCGCCGGGTGCGTCGCGAGGCCCAACGGGCCGAATCAACCGGCCAGGGAGTCGGCGATGGACCAGCCTGACCGGATAACTTGGTCAAGAGCGCTGTCATACCCCTTTATCTGGGGGGTATACGCCTACCAGGCCCTCCTTGGCCCACTCATGGGTGGGCACTGCCGATTCCATCCTTCGTGCAGTCACTACGCGGCCGAGGCGTTTCGCGTGCACGGCCCTATTCGGGGGACATGGCTGATAATCCGCCGGCTGTCGCGATGCCATCCCTGGGGCGGCGGCGGGTACGACCCCGTGCCCCGGACCGACCAGAGACCTTCGACCGATCCCCGCGAATAGAACATGGCTGCGTCATGGGTCCCGGGGGCTCTTCAAAACCGACGTTAGTGAGTGTACACTAACGGCGACAGACTCCCCCTGGAGCGGTCGATCCCCCGGGCGTGCCGATCTGGGAAAACGACGCATGAGCCGACTCCCAGCCGCGAAGCGAAAAGAGCAGCTGTTAGATGCCGCGGCCAAACTGTTCGCACAGTACGGCTACGCGGGGGCGACGACATCGCAGATCGCCAAGGCGGCTGGCGTAACGGAGCCGATCATCTACCGGCACTTCCCGAGCAAGCGCGACATGTTCGTGGCGCTGATCGAGCGGACCGGCGAGAGCACGATCAGGCTGTGGGAGCACGAGTTGCGGGCCGCGCCGGACCCGGCCGAGCGGCTCAAGCGCCTGATCGGGGCCAACCCAATGGTGTCGAACAAGGGGCGGGGAGTGTACCGAGTGATCGTTCAGGCCATGACCGAAGTGGAGGACCCGCTGATCCTCGAAGCACTCGGCGCCCACATCACGCGCCTGCACACGTTCCTGACCCGCGAGGTAGACATGGCTCAGAACAGCGGGCAGGTGAGCAAGCGGTTCAGCCCGGAACTGACCGCCTGGGCGCTGATCCACCTGGGGCTGGGGTACGGGGTGCTCTCGGCGATGGGAGTGGTGCAGCACGCCGTGGACCGCTCGGGCATGCACCTGCAGGACCTCCTGGGCGAGCTGATGCTGGGCGAGCGGTACCGCAAAAGCCCGGGTGAGTCTTCCCAATGAGATGACGGGACGGGCGGGCGCGCGCCATGAGGTACCTGCTGGCCATCCTGTTGCCGCCGGTGGCGGTCCTGCTGTGCGGCAAGCCGTTCCAGGCCCTGCTGAACCTGCTGCTGTGCGTGCTGCTGCTGTGGGTGGGCGGGGCCGTGCACGCGATCCTGGTGGTCAACGACTATTACGCGGACCGTCGGGTGCGCCAGGTCGTTGAGGCGATCCGGCAGGCGGGGATGGCGCGCGCGTGACGGCCCCTTGCTGGCCGCGGATCGGCGCAGGTGGGAGCGGATCTGGAAACTGATGCATGTGTGCTGGGGCGGACCCGGTTATCCGTCCCTATCGGCGGCGATCCGCGCCGGTTCCTTCTGCGGTGTGCCGCAGGACCGCATGAACCGAGCGCCGCCGCGCCGGTATAAAAACCGGCCCGTGGCGACGGCGAAAAGACCGGCCTTTCATTCCCAAGCACGCTGTGGGGCCGCGGCATACCGTGCAGGGCGTCGGCCCCGGGGGCTCTCTCGCCGGAGGGCCGTGGGGCGACGTGTTCGTGCGGGAGGGGGGGCCGGCGTGGAGCCGGGATGGCCGACCGGCGTGGGTGCGTCGAAGCGGAGTGCCGAGCGTGTGGAAGTGGCTCCTGGGTCTGTTTGTCGGCTCCGCCGTGGTCTGCGGCGGCGCCGGCTATTACGTGTACCAATCGGGGCAGTACAAGAAATGGATGGAGGCGTTCGGCCCCACGGACAAGCCGCTGGAAGTGCGCATCGAACCGGCGCGCCGGGGCACGCTGGTCCGGACCGTGAGCGCCCCGGGAACCGTGGAGCCGCGGACCGTCGTGAAGATCAGCGCCCAGGTGTCGTCGCGGATCGTCGGGCTGCCCTTCCACGAGGGGGACCATGTCAAGGAGGGTGACGTGGTGGTGCGGCTGGACGCGCGGGACCTGCAGGCGGCGCTGGAGTCGGTGCAGGCGAGCAAGCAGAGCCAGTTGGCACAGTTGGACGGAGCCAAGGCGGCGCTGGCGCAGGCCAAGAACGAGCTGGATCGCCAGGAGAAACTGTTCGCCAGCAAGGACATCCCGGAGTCGGAGTTGCAGCAGACGCGCTCGGACTACCTGCGGGCGGAGGCGGCCCAGCGCGCGGCCGAGCACGGCATCGAGATCGCCGACGCCAACATCCGGCGCGCCGAGCGCGACCTGGAGAACACGGTCATCCGGTCGCCGATCGACGGCACGATCATCAAGCTGGACATGGAGGTGGGCGAGCAGGTCCTCGGCACGTTCAACAACGCCGGCACCGTCATCATGCAGATCGCCGACATGGCGGTGATCGCGATGAAGGCCAAGGTGGACGAGTCGAATATCGCGGTGGTCAAGCAGGGCCAGCACGCGGTGGTGTACATCAACGCCTACCCGGACCGCAAGTTCGAGGGGACGATCGAGCAGATCAAGCTGCAGCGCCAGGCGGACCGCGACGGGACGGGGTACTTCGAGACCGAGGTGCTGCTGAACCTGCCCGACGGGATGCTGCTGCGCTCGGGCCTGAACGCCAACACCGACATCGCCGTCGAGACGTTCTATGACGTCGTCAGGATCCCCAGCCAGGCGGTGCTGGACCGTCGCAAGGACGAGCTGCCCAAGGCCGTCGCGGACTCGAACCAGTACGTCGCCCAGGACAAGACCTTCACGCGCGTGGTCTACCGCCTCGTGGACGGCAAGGCCGTCGTGACGCCCGTCAGCGCGGGGCCCAGCGACCTGACGCAAACCGTGGTGCTGGGCGGTCTGGACGACGGCGACATGGTCGTGACCGGCCCGTTCAAGATCCTCCAGACCCTCAAGCACGACCAGAAGATCGCCCCGGAAGGAACCTCGGACAAGGACAAGAAGAGCGGCGAGGGAGCCAAGGCCGGGGCCGTCGCCGGCGGCGAGGCCGGCAAGCAGCCCAACAAGGGCGGGTGAGGCCCGGGCTCGGGGGGGCCGGCCCATCACCACGGCACAGCAGCGCCATGACGATCCAGATCCAGAAACTCGAGAAGGTCTACCGCATGGGCGTGGAGCGCGTGCACGCGCTGCGCGGCATCGACCTGACCATCGAGAGCAACGAGTTCGTCGCCATCATGGGCGCCAGCGGCTCGGGCAAGAGCACGCTGATGAACATCCTGGGGTGCCTGGACCGGCCGACGCGCGGCGTGTACGTCCTCAACGGCCGGCCGACGCACAAGATGGGCACCGGGGCGCTGGCCCGCGTGCGCAACGAGGAGATCGGCTTCATCTTCCAGTCGTTCGAGCTGCTGCCCCGCCAGTCGGCGCTGCAGAACACCATGCTCCCGATGCTGTACTCCCGCCGCCACCTCTTCAGCGCCAAGCGTCGGGCCAGGGCGGCGCTGGAGCGCGTAGGGCTGGGCGACCGGATGAAGCACCGGCCGAATCAACTGTCCGGCGGCCAGCGCCAGCGAGTCGCGGTGGCGCGGGCGCTGGTGAACAACCCCAGCCTCCTGCTGGCCGACGAGCCCACCGGCAACCTGGATTCCAAGACCAGCGAGGACGTTCTGGGCCTCTTCAAGCAGCTGCACGCCGAGGGGCAGACCATCGTCATCGTCACGCACGAGGAGGACATCGCCGGCTACGCCGACCGCATCGTCCGCCTGCGCGACGGCCGCATCGTCTCCGACCATCTCACCAACCAGGACCCCGTGCACCGCGAGTACCTGGAGCGGATGGTCGTCGCGGCCCAGCGTGCGGCCAAGACCGACGCCCCCGGGCCGCCTCCCCCCCCGATTGCCGGCGGGCCGGGCGACGGTGCGGGGGAGGGGGGAGCGAACGGGCACGCGACCGGCGCCCCGGCACCCGAGTCGCCGCCCGCGGTCGTCCGCGTGCCCGGCGCTGAAGGGGCGCTCACGTGATCTTCATCCGCGTTCTTTTCCAGACGGTCTTCCTGGCCCTGGGCCAGATCTGGGTCAACAAGGTCCGCGCGCTGCTGACCACGCTGGGCATCGTGATCGGCGTCGGCGCGGTGTTGGCAACCGTGGCGGGAACAACGGGCCTGAAGCAGTACGTGCTCAACGAGTTCGCGTCGGTGGGGGCCAACAAGGTGTGGGTATTCCCGCGCCGCCCGCCGGAGGCCCGGGACCGCTACTCGTGGCGCAAGATCCGCATGACGACCAAGGAGGCCGACGGGATCCTGGCGCACAGCCCGTCGCTGGAGCGCCTCACGCCGATCCTGGAGATGTCCGTGCCCGTGCAGTTCGGCGAGCGGTCCAAGCCGATCGTGCAGGTGCACGGCATCCGCCCGGTCTGGCACGAGATCGAGCAGCGGTTCGTGACTCAGGGCCGCCCCTTCTCGCGGATCGACGAGGACGAGAAGCGCCAGGTGTGCATGGTCAACGACAAGGCGATCGACGAACTGGGGCTAGACGCCCAGTGCGCCGGCCAGTCCATCCTGCTCGACGGGCGAAGGTTCCTGATCGTCGGCGTCGTCGAGACCAAGGCGGTCAGCCCGATGTTCGGCCAGGACGATGCACGCAGCGAGGCGTTCATCCCCTACCACACCGCCGAGGTCATGCGCCCGGACAACGGGATTTACGTCATCGCCCAGACCAGGTCCCCCGAGTTGTACGACGACGCCAAGGCCGAGATCACCGCCTACATGCGCAAGGCCCGCGACCTGCACGGCGACGACCCCAACACGTTCGGGGTCGAGGCCATCGAGGCCGTCATCAGCCAGTTCAAGCGGATCGCCGGCATGTTCACCGCCGCGATGGCCGGGCTCGTCGCCATCTCCCTGCTCGTCGGCGGCATCGGGATCATGAACATCATGCTCGTGTCGGTGAGCGAGCGGACCCGCGAGATCGGCCTGCGCAAGGCGATGGGCGCCCAGCCCGCCGTCATCCTCGTCCAGTTCCTGGTCGAGGCCGTGGTCTTGTGCCTGCTGGGCGGCGGGATCGGCGTCGTCCTCGGGGAGAGCCTCGTGCTCCTGCTGCGGATGGCCCTCAAGGAATCCGCCGTGCCGCTGTGGGCGATCGCGCTGGCGGCCGGCTTCTCGGCGATCACCGGCGTCGTCTTCGGCATGTTCCCGGCGATCAAGGCCGCGCGGCTCGATCCGATCGACGCGCTCCGCCATGAATGACCGGTGCGCGGGCGGGGATCGAGGATCCATCGGAATGACACGACCCGGCTTGATGTACCTGACCCGCCTCGGCGCCGCGGGCGCGCTGCTGGGCGCGCAGGGATGCTCCAATCCCCTGGCGCCCAGGGCGAGCGACTACGGCCAGCGGGCGCCCGAATCGCGCCTGCGCTCCATCGACCGCTTCACCCCCGAGCCCTACGCCAAGCCGGCCCCCGAGCCGCCGCCGCCGGGCCAAGAGCACACCGTGCCCGGGAGCGAGCCCTACCCGGACCGCTTCGCGGCGATGCAGACCCTGTCCATGAGCCTGGACGAGGCCCGCGCCGCGACGCTGGCCAACAACCTGGACCTGAAGGTGGCCCTCGTGGACCCGACGATCGCGGCCCAGGCGCTGCGCGAGGAGGAGGGAAAGTTCGACGCGGTCTTCCGTCCGAGCGTTCGCTACCGCGTGGACGACCAGCCGACGCTCAACACCACCGCCTCCAACCAGGACAACGTCCTGTCCGCCGGCGCGGGCCTGGACCTCCCGCTGCGCAGCGGCGGACGTCTGAGCGTGGACCTGAGCGAGTCCAAGGCCGACACCCAGAACCCCTTCGTCACGCTGCCCACGGCCTACACCTCGGGGCTCACCTTCTCCATCAGCCAGCCGCTCCTGCGCAACGCCGGGCGCGAGGTGAACACCCACTCGATCCGCATCGCGTCCTACCAGGAGCAGATCACGCAGTCGCGCACGAAACTGGAGGTGATCCGCCAACTCGCCGCCGTGGACCGATCCTACTGGCGGCTCTATGCCGCCCGCCGGGAACTGGACGTGCGCCTGGGCCAGTACGAACTGGCCCGCCAGCAGCTGGATCGCGCCAAGCGGCGCGTGGCCGCGGGACGGGTGGCGGACGTGGAGATCATCCGTGCCGAGGCGGGGCTGACCGAGCGGCTGGGGGCGATCATCATCGCCGAGAACGCGGTCCTCCTCCAGCAGCGCGAACTCAAGCGCATCGTCAACATCCCCGGGCTCACCATGGAGACCAGGGTCATGCTCACCACCGGCACCGAGCCGGCCCCCGTGCAGTACGGGTTCGCCGGCCCGGAACTGGCCGACGCGGGCGTCGCCAACCGCATGGAAATGCTCGAACTCGAACTCCAGCTGGCCGCCGACGCCAGCACCATCGACTTCAACAGGAACCAGGCGCTGCCCCTGCTCACGCTGGACTACAGCTACAACATCGGCGGCCTGGGCGACAGCTTCCACAAGTCCCACGCGGTGCTGGCGACCAACGACTTCGACAGTTGGAGCATCGGGCTGTCCGGCAGCGTGCCCATCGGCAACCAGTCGGCCAAGGCCCGGGTACAGAGCGCGATCCTGACGCGCCTGCAGCGGCTCTCCACCCGGGAGGCCCGCCGACTGGCCATCCGCCAGGAGGTGCTCAACGCCGTGGACAGCGTCGACTCGGGCTGGCAGCAGATCATGGCCGCACGCCTCGCTTCCATCGCCGCCGGGCGCACCCTCGACGCCGAGCAGCGCCAGTTCGACGTCGGAGCACGCACCAGCACGGACGTGCTCGACGCGGCCACGCGCCTGGCGGACGCCCAGTCGTCGGAGATCCGGGCGTTGGCGGACTACCAGATCGGGCTGGTGGACCTGGCCTTCGCCACCGGCACGTTGCTGGGCAAGACCAAGGTGGATTGGGCGCCACTGGACCCCAGCGCGGCCCCGTTGGCCCCGCCGCAGGCTCCCGGTCCGTCCCCACTGCCCGAGCGATGAACCACTCGGAAAGGGGGGCAGGGCGGGCCCCGCCGCGCGGGCCTCTATCCCGCCCTGGGAACGGAATCTTCGTCTGAAAACGCTTTCACGATCGGGGAGGAACCCTGGGCCTGCCCTCAGCGAATAGGACCTCACCACGCCGGGGAGCCATCGTGCCGGTTTTTCCTTGTGTCTGACCCGGCGATGTCGTATTCTCGTCCGCAGCTCGTGCAATCGTGCGAATGTGGCTAGGTGGGGGGGCAGAGGGTTTTTACTCAGAGGAGTATGTGATGGACAAGAAGAGGGCGTTTGGCCGACTCACGCGGCTTGCCGCGGGCGTCGGCGTGGCGCTGGGCATCTGCGGGCTCGCCGATGCGCAGACCACCAAGTCGGTTCCACAGCCGGCCCCCGCGCCGGTGGTGGTCAAGAAGAACGGGATGGCGACGGCGCAGTACATCGACATGCCGCGCGCGGACGATCCGCAGGACCAGAGCGGCGTCCCCGGCCCGGGCCCGTCGGGCGTCATCCGCCAATCGTGTCCGACGAGTCCGGCGGGTGCGAACTGCGACTTCCTGGACGTAACCCTGGGCGCCAACTTCTCGGCGCAAGGGAGTTTCATCAC
>JBGPGM010000003.1:0-16946 GCA_041483855.1 Phycisphaerae bacterium
ACCGGGACCAAGTGCGGCTGCCGGGGGGCGTTACCCTTCGGGGCGCGGGGGCTGACCGATCGGTCCTGATCGCCAAGGGGCGCGCGGCGATCTCGGTCGCGGGGCCGTGCGCGGTCATCTCGGGCATCGAAGTCCGCGGCGACCCGAACGCCACGGTCAACGGATTGGACTCCTCGCTTCCGGTGCGGGTCGAGCGGTGCCGCTTTCGCGCCTTGCCCGTGGGCGTCACCCTGGCCGGGGCTCCGCTCTCGGACATCGTGCGGTGCGAGTTTCTCGACTGCTCCGTGGGGCTGCGCTGTGATCGCGGGGCATCGCCGACGGTGTGGGGGTGCGTGTTCCGCGGCGGATCGGTGGGGATGGTTTCGACCGGGGGGGGAACGATCGGGGTGGTGTCGGTCGGCGGCTCGCCGTATGTGCGGGACAACGTCTTTGCGGGCGCGCAGATCGGCCTGAAGGTGGAAGTAGGCGGGGGCGACGAAGGCGCGATCGTGCGCAACAACGTGTTCTACGGCTGCTCGCAGTCGGCTGTCACGATCATCGCGGGCAGGTCCGCGGCGACTGCGCCTTCGGTGCGGAACAACATCTTCGAGCATTGCGGGGCGGTCGCGATCGGGACGGCGCGCCTGCTGGGCCGGGTGAGCCACGGCGTTGTCCACGGGGTGGAGGCGCCCTGGGTGCGGGCGATCGAGGGTGCGCACGATCAGGACCTCGATGGCTCGTACCTGGTCGAGGCCGATGCCGGGATCACGCTGACGGATGCAGGCGGCATCGAGATCGCGGACCCGAGCGTGCTCAAGGGCAAGGGCCTGCGGCTGTGCTCCGAAGAGGAAGGCACGAGAGACGTGATCGGACCGGATGCCGACTGCCCCCGGCCCGGGTTGGTCGACGGGCCCGAGCCGCCGGTGCGATTCCGTGACGGCCTGATCGCCAACTGCAGCGCCGAGGAGCACGCCGCGTTGAAGGTGTGGGGCCTGCGCTCCGCGTCCCAGGAAGTCGTGCGGCGCTCGGGGCGCGTGTTCGAGGACCATCACCTGCCCGAGGGGGGCGACAAGACCATCTCGTTCGATATCAGCCGGTTCCATGGCGAGGCGGAGATCAAGCCATAGGCCGGGCGCGATTCGGCCTCGCTGGTTGCTGCCGCACGACCTGCGGACGCTCGACCGGGTGGAGCTCCAAGGGCGCGGCGAGCGGTCGGCATCTACGGCGGGTCACTTGCCGGGGAGGGGCGGCGATGAGGACGCACAGCGACTACTCCCACGATCAGGAAGCGATCGCGGACGCCTCGACCTGGGCGTGCATCGCGTCCATACTCGCGGAAATGGGTGAGGACCGGATCATCGGCGCGGATGAGGCCGTGCTTCGCGACGCGGCGGAGATGCACCCCGGCGCGGACAGGGAGTTGGTGCGGGACTACTTCACCTACCGGCCGCCCAAGGGCGATGATCGTGGTGGCCGGTGACGCATGCGCGACGACTTACACCATCGGGAAGCCGGCATCAACCCATGCGCTGCCGAGACGGGCAGCTTCCGCAACTTCGCACATGCCCCAGCGCGCCAAGTCGGGCTGCCGCGTCCGAGCCACCGTCGAAGCGCCGGACGATCATCCTGGGCGACCGACAGAATGAGGGTACAGATCGCGGCTTGGGCGGCCTCGTCCTCCAGCGCTTCCTCGTGGAAGAAGCTGTGAACCGGGATGCCCGGATTCCGAATCTCGTCCCGAATCCCGTAGCCGATCAACCGGCGCGGGCACCGCACGAGGATGTCGCCCGCCACGAGGCCCTTGTCGTCGATCAGGTGCTTGACGAACCCGGCCAGCCCCTTCGCTTCCTCGTCAAGCGACACCCACTTCACGACGTGAACTTCCCCTTCGGGATTGCCCGGCTTCGGCCGAAGGCGCGGCTGGCGATGCTCGCCGGCAGTGCCTGATACCGTCCGCAAGGATTGCTGCTCGTTGCTCCTGTCTGTACCAGAGCATCGCTGACGGCCTAGCGGAAACCGCCCCTATTCGAGCGGCGATTCACCCGCCCTTCATCGTCGGGCGACAACCATCCGTAGGCTCCTTGAGGGTGCGCACTCTTCGAAGGGACCAATCATGTCTCATCAGACCATCGTGAACATCGTCACCCAAGAGCCGGACCGTGGTCGCTTCCTCGCGCACTGGGCGTGGCTGGGCGCGATCGCGGTCGGCGCGGTGGTGGTCGTGGCCGCGTGTTCCTCGATGTGCAGGGATGACGGGATAGACAGCGGCACGTGCACGGCGGGCGATGCCCAGGCAAGGAACGAAGACGGCCAGCACACTTTCCGCTACGACACGTTCGGCGATGAGGACTTCTGGGGCGGTCAGTTGCGGCTCCACGACGCGGTCCAGGGCGCGAGGCTCGGCGGCGTGGGCCCGGGCGTCAGTCCCAACCTGGCGCTCAAACTCGGCCTCAAGGTCGATTCCGAGGCCGTACCCGAAGCGCTGGCGGAGGTCATCAAGAAGGGCGGCGACCCTCTGGACGACCCGGCGTCAACGCTCGCCCTGCTCAAGGCCAACGCCGTCGTCGGCCTCGCCGGCGTCTTCAGCGCCGACGGGACGAAGCTCACGTCGCTGGGGATCTCGTGCGCCCTGTGCCACTCGACGGTCGATAATTCCTTTGCACCCGGGATCGGCAAGCGGCTGGATGGCTGGCCCAACCGCGACCTCGACGTGGGCGCGATCGTCGCCTCGGCACCGAACCTCAAGCCGTTCGGTGACATGCTGCAGGTCGACGAGGCCACCGTGAAGAAGGTTCTCACGAGCTGGGGGCCGGGCAAGTACGACGCCGAACTCAACCTCGATGGAAAGGCCTTCCGGCCCGACGGGAAGACCGGCGCGACGCTGTTGCCCCCGGCCTTTGGCCTGGCGGGCGTGAACCAGCACACCTGGACGGGCTCGTGGGGAACGATCAGTTACTGGAACGCCTACGTCGCCAATCTGGAGATGCACGGAAAAGGCAACTTCTACGACCCGCGCCTGGACGATGCCGCCAAGTACCCGGTGTCGGCCCGCACCGGGCAGGGGCACAAGCACGACAGCGAGGACCGGATCACGCCCAGGCTGGCGGCCCTGCACACGTACCAACTGTCGCTGAAGACGCCGCGCCCGCCGGAGGGTGCGTTCAACACAGAGGCCGCCGCGCGGGGCCGGATGGTCTTCAACACCACGGCGAACTGCGCCTCGTGCCACGTCGCACCCCTCTACACCGAGGCGGGTTGGAACCTGCACACCGCCGGAGAGATCGGCATCGACGACTTCCAGTCGTCGCGATCGCCCGACGGGCGGTACCGGACCGAGCCGCTGCGAGCGCTGTGGAGCACCGACAAGGTCCACAAGGGCGGGTTCTACCACGATGGGCGATTCGCCACGCTGATGGACGTTGTGAACCACTACGACGGGCACTTCAAGCTCCGCCTCTCCGACGAACAGAAGCACGACCTGGTCGAGTACCTCAAGTCGCTGTAGCCCTGGACTCCGGAACAGCGAGGACCCCGTCACATGGTCGTGCCCATGCACGGGCTCAAGCATTGCCTGGGCCACGCCACGATCACGACCACGCAGGAGTACTACCGCGCCGCCCAGACGCAGGACGCCGAGCGCGCCCGCACCGCGATGGATGAGCTGCTTGGCGGAAAGAAGACATCGTTGTCAGGACACATTTCGGCCGTCGGACGGGTCCTTTGGCCGGAACGACAGAGTCCAAAGAAAGACGGAAGTCCCTGCGACCAGCGACTTCCAGAAGCGAGGCGGACGGGACTCGAACCCGCAACCACCGGATCGACAGTCCGGTACTCTAACCAATTGAGCTACCGCCCCGGATTTTCGATCCCGGGCCTGCTCAGGGGGACCGGGCGCCCGGCAGCCAGCGCCGGACCGAGCATGAATTTAGACCTCCGGCCGGCACGGTCAAGGTCGGCGAGGCTCGTGGGCGCGCGACTGGCGAGGCCACCGGTCCGGCACGGCGCCTCACCGGCTGTCCGGCAGAACGACCTGGTCCCTCGTCTGCAACTGGAACGCCTGGCCGCCCTTGCCCACCTTCCCGCCCTGGATGAACACGAACACGCACGCCGCCAGCAGGGCCACCACCGCCAGGAACAGCAGGCCGGTGTAGATGTTCATCGCCGCCCCGCGCTGCATCTGGCCCCCCGGCATCTGCATCCCGTATTGGCTCATCGCTGTGCCCCTGCTGCCGCGTGCGCGGCGGGTCTGGTGTGCATCTTTGTCTGCCCGTCAGCCCCCCGTCCGGCCGAACCGGTCCGACTGATCATGGCGGCTGCCTAGTCCAGCTTGCTCAGCACGATGTCTTCCGGCTTCACTTCCGTGCTCGGGTCCTTGTGCAACGTCACGCGCCCGACCGACTTCTGCGGCTCGACCTTGACGAGCGTGATGTACGCCAGGAAAGATCCGGCGCGGGTGATATTCAGTCGCATGTTCTCTTTCAGTCCGCTGTTGGAGCCCACGTCGATGACCACCATTTCCTCCGACGCCGGGCTCTTGAACACCTCCGTCACGCGGCCGCGCACCAGCACCAGCGGGACGGTCGGCAGACCGACGGCGCCCGGGACATTGCCTTCCTTGGCGGATTGGAGCGCCAGTTGGGCCTCGGCCAACTGCTCCTTGAGGGCCCGGGCGGTCTGCTCGAGCACCTCGCGGGCGCTGTCCAGGTCGTTGATCCGGTCCGTGAGTTCGATCTCACGCCGGCTGGCCTCGAGCAGGTCGGTCCGCAGTTTGGTCACCTCGTCGCGGTAGGCGCGGTTCAGACCCGCCTGGGTCTCGGTGGTGGCGGCCAACTGGTCGATGCGGTTCTGCACCCCCTGGAGCGACGCCTTGGCCTGCTCCAGCTCCGTGCGCAACTGCGACCGCTCCGTCTGCAACTGGACAACCGCTTTCTCACGGTCTACGGCCGCCTGGTTGGCGGCCGCGAGGTCCTTCTCGATGTTGGCGCGCTCGGTCGTCCATTGGGATTCCTGGGCCTTGACGTAGGCCTGCGCGGCGATCTTCGCGGCTTCCTCGGACTTGAAACTGGACCGGACCGCGTCGGCATTGGCCGAATAGGCCATCGACAGGGCCGCCAGCAGCAGGCTCAGGATCGCGCAAAAGACGATGAGGATCTTGGTGACAACGTGCACGGTCGGCTCCTGCGATGAATCCGGCCTTGGGCCGCCGGTCTTGTCAACACCCCACTACCTTGCCCACAGCGGGCCCGCCCAAAGGCCCATCGGCGCCGGCGGGGGCCGTTCGCGCAGCCCATCCGCCTCCCAAACCGCACCGGTTCCGGTCCGAACGCATCCGATAGCGCGACTCGGCGCAACGCCGCGGCGGGCCGGGAGTTACCCGCCGGGATGGGATTGATACCGCACCCAACCCTCCTGTGTCAACAGGTCGGCTCCCGGAAGAAGGCTGCCGGGTGGCCCGTCGCGGGCACCCGACGGCGCTGGGCGCGTTCGCCGGCGGGGCGCCGGGCCCCCCGAACACTCCGCCAACATCCGTCGGGGGTGACACGCGGGAGGGTCGGTCACCTTCCGTTTTGGCCCATCGCGGTGGCGGCCTCGGCGATCTTGAGGATCGCCGCCGCGGCGGAGACTCGGACGGTCCCCTCCTGGTCCGCCAGCATCCCGTCCAGGATCGGCAGGTTCTCCCGTCCGCCGGTTTCACCGAAGACGAAGGCGGCCTGGGCGCGGCGGATGGGGTCGGGGTCGGCGGAGTACTGGCGCGCAATGAATCCGCCCTGGGTGGCCCCCAAGCGGGCCAAGGACCCGGCGGCGGCGAGTTGGGCCTCGGCGGGCATGCGGTTCCCGGCCTCGTCCTTCATGGCGGTAAGCGCGATCAACGGGGCCATCGAGGCCCGGTCCTGGACCTGACCGATGATCTGGGCGGCCAGGATCGTGGCCTCCATGTCTTCGGGGCGCGCCGGGTACAGCGCCGCCCGCAGTTCCTGCAAGGCGTCGTCGTCTCCCAGCTTGATCCTCGCCTCGGCGATCTGGAGTTGCATGACCTTCACTTCGCTCGGCGGCGCCTTGTTCATCGGGTCCCGGGCCGCCTCGCGGAGCATGGGGATCGCTCCTGCATCGCCCAACTCGCCGAGCACGAACGCCGCTTGGGCCCGAACTCGCGGGGAGGCGTCCTGCAACATTCCCGCCAGCGGCGTCGGATCGACCGACGCCCGGCAGCGGCGGATCGCGAATATGGCCGCGGCCCGCACGCGCGGCGAAGTGTCGGCCAGCAGCGGCTCGACAAAGGGCAAGGAGTTCTTGAGCATGGCCTTGCCGACCATCATGGCCGCGACCGTCCGCACGCCCTGGTTCTCGTCCACCAGGTTGGCGCGGACAATCGGCTCGAGCCTGGCGGGGGCCGGGGCGAGCGCCTCCATCGCGTTGGCCCGCTGCTCCGGCTCGGGGCCGGTCCCCGCCGCGCTCAGAACCTCCAGGGCACGCTCACGCAGTGCGGCGATCGCCACCGGATCGCGGTAGGCCGCGGCGTCCGCCTTGGGCGGAGCGTGCCCCCTTGGCCTGGCCCCGGCAGCCGTGGTCGAGCCGCCCGCCCCGGCGCACCCGGAGGCCAGCGCAACGCCCGAGGCCAACATCGCCACAAGAGCCATGACCCGGTCCACACGACGCGAACTGTTCATCGCATTCTCCGTTTCCCACGCTGCTGACCAACACTACGACTCGGTCACCCGCCCGTGTTCGCCCGCTTGCGGCGAAACGACCACGCGGCCCACAGCGGCCCGAGGACCGTCGCCCCCAGCATCATCCACGCGAAGGCGTCGCCCACTTGTCCGTATACGGTGCCGCCCTCGCCCGTGGGCACATCCACCGTCGCCGTCATCACCCCGTCCACATTCACGTCCTGGTCCAGGCCGTCCGGGCCCGCCGCCAACATCCTGCCATGACGGTCGATCGCCGCCGAGATCCCCGTGTTGACCGATCGGACCATCGGCATCCCGAGTTCTGCGCAGCGCCAGCGCGCGGCCAGCAGGTGCTGCTCGCGCCCGCCCGCGGCACCGCCGAACCACCCGTCGTTGCTCAGATTCACCAGCAGGTCCGCCCGCCGCCGGCCCGCGCTGTACGCCAGCTGGCGGCACACGCGTGCCTTCGTCGCCTCGAAGCAGATCGGCGTGACAAGGCGAACGCTCCCCCCCCCGCGGCTGCCCACCGGCACCTGGAACACCGTCGCCTCGCGGCCGGGGCTGAGGTCGAAGCTCATCCCCGCAGCGCCGAGCGACACGATCCACTCCTGCACGCGCGGCCAGCGCCACACGAGCGGGATGACCTCACCGAAGGGTGTCAGCGCGAGCTTGTCGTACCGGTCTGGACGCACCCGTCCGTCCATGACGAGGAAGACGCTGTTGAACCGTGCCCGCGACTCCGTCCTGACCTGCCCGCCCGCGCCGGCCGGGATGACGCGCAGGCCCTCGATCGCCGGCGACCCGACGAGCATCGGTACTCCCAGGTCCTTCTGAAGTTGCACCAGGGCATCGGCGAAGACGGTGGTCGGCACCGCGTCGCCGGGCACATCCGGCGCCCCGCCCTTCTCGATGCGCCACATCAGCGCTGCTCGCCGTTCCACCTCCACGGCATCGGGGTTCAGCTCGTTGCCGGGGAACATTGTCTCCGGCCAGATGATCAGGTCCGTGTTGGCCACCTGCCTGGTCAGGTCCTCGAACCGCTGAAAACCGCGCAGCCGATCCTCTATCGGCCAATCCATTTTGTTGTCCTGCGGCAGGTTCGTCTGCACCACCCCCACCCGCACTGCGGTGGTCGGACCGCCACCGCCGACAGTCCAACCGACCCAGCCCGTACTGACCCAGGCCGCCGCCACCATCCCGGCCGCCAGCGCCGCCACCGGGCGCCGCGCTGCTCGTCCCCCCCAGCCGATCGCGTCGGTCGCGGCACCGGCCAGGCACGCCACCAGGAAGGACACGAAGTACGCGCCAAGCACCCCGGCCGGCGCGGCCAGCACGGGCCAGGCGATCAGCGGGTGAGCCACGAGGAACCAGGGGTAGCCGGTCATCACGACCTCTCCCCGCAGCACCTCCATCCCCACCCACAGGACCCCCACCACGACGCTCCAGGGCAGGCGCGGCGCCGCCCGGCCGATCGCTGCCATCAAGGCCACGAATGCGCCCGCATACAGCGACATGTACACCGCCATCAGCGGGTACCCCGGCGTCGTCACATCAATCAACCACCGTTCCTCGAACAACCACGCCGGCAGCACGCCCAGACACGTCAGCAACGCCCCCCGCCACAACCGGCGTGGATTCGCCGCCATGCGACACGCCACCCAGACGAGCGGCACGGGCACGACCACCGCCAGCGGCCATAGATCTACGGGCGGGGAGGCGAGGCACACCAGCAGCCCGTACGCCATCCCACCAATCAACGGCAGCCACCTGGATGCGCGCCAGGAAGTCGCGCCGAGTTTCCGAGGCGTCGTCACGGCGGCATGTTAGGGATTGGGCGTTGAACAGACGCGCGAATCGGGTAGGTGGGCGGGCACGCGAACGATCACGGGACTCACTCGCAGGATTCTGCTCTCGATGACGCCGTTCGCGTCACACAAGCAGCCCCGGATGACAAACACATCGGACGCGGACTGATCGCGCGGCGGCGCGAGCGGGACCATTGCCCACGGCCGATACGACAAGATCTCGAGCTCCTCGCTCTTCACTCCGCCCGTCAGCGGCACCCGCAGCAACGATTCGAGTTCGTCCAGCCGGGTGACATCCGGCGGATCGACCGGCATGACAGTGGCGGGTGTCACCGGGGCCGGTATCGGGGCCACGACGGACTGTGGCGGGGATGCCGTCTGCAACGGCATTAACCCGGCTGCCGCAACCGCCGCGCTCGTCGCTAGTCGCATGTGCCGGCTCCGTGTCCCAGGAACGACGGACCTATTTCCCCGCGTAGTCGATGATGCGCGCGATCTCGCTGCGCAGGTCCTGCCGATTGACCACCCGATCCACCATCCCCGCCCGCAGGAGGTACTCCGACCGCTGGAAGCCCTCGGGCAGTTCCTGCTTGATCGTCTGCTGGATCACGCGCGGTCCGGCAAAGCCGATCAGTGCCTTGGGCTCGGCCAGCGTCACGTCGCCGAGCATTGCGAAGGATGCGGTCACTCCCCCCGTCGTCGGGTCCGTCAGCACCGAGATGAACAAGCCCCCAACATCGGCCAGTCGCCCCAGCGCCGCGGCCGTCTTGGCCATCTGCATGAGGGAAAGCCCCGATTCCTGCATCCGCGCCCCGCCCGAGCAACTGACGATCACCAGCGGGAGGTTTTGGTCCGTCGCCGTCTCGATCGACCGAGTCACCGCCTCCCCCACCACGCTCCCCATCGAGCCCATCATGAACGTCAGGTCCAGGCAGCAGAGCATCGCGGCCCGGCCTTTGACGAAGACCGTCCCGGCGAGCACCGCGTCGTAGGACCCCGTCTTGATCTGCTCGGACAGCAGGCGGTCCGGGTAGGACTTGAGGTCCGCAAACCGCATCGGGTCCATCGGCATCAGCCCGCTGAACATCGGCACGAAGGAACCGGGGTCGGCCAGCTGCTTGACTCGCTCCGCGGCGCCGATCCGGAAGTGGTGCGAGCACTCCGGGCAGACGTGCAGGTTCGCCTCCATCTGCTTGCGGTAGATCATCTGCCCGCATCCCGGGCAACGCAGCCACAGCCCTTCCGGGATCGGCGACTTGCGAGCCGCCCGGAGCTCCGTCCAGGTTCGTGCCGCGACCTGTGTCATGGTCTTGGGTTCCTTGGCCATCAGGATCCGTGACTTCCATTCACGCCGTTGGGCCCGCCATTCGATCCGTTCACTGCCGTCCCCGCCGTCCCCCCCACTCCACCCATTCCCGGCGCCGGGCGCTTGAGCCCGTCGCGCGTCAGGTCATACCAGTCCGCCCAAGGCTTGTCTTTCACCTCGGACCACAGTCGGTTCGTCGGAACGTTGTTCAGCCAGCAGCGGACGATGCCCAGGGCGATCGGGCGCAGCACGACCGCGGCCGCGACGGCCGGTTCTTCGCCAGTCCCCCGCCACCCGCTCGGCCCCTTGACCCGCTCCAGTGCCTCGACAAGGCCGCGGACAACCCGCTCCGCGGCGGCTCCGAGGCACTCACCTTCGGGGGCGTTGACGGACGCGGGGTCCTCCTGCCACTGGCGGCAAGCCCGTGGGAAGCGTTCCTGGAGGTCCTCGCCAAGCATGCCTTCCCACAAGCCCAGTTCGACCTCGGCCAGTTCCGGCACGATCTTGACCTTGGCCCCTCCCGATTTGGCGGTTTGGGCTAGCAACCGGGCGGTTTCCTGGCTCGCCTCGTCCGGACCGCACAGAATGACATCGAGCGATGTGGCCTTGAGGCTTGTCAGCCCTACCACCACCGCCGCCCGCCCTGATTCGCTCAGTGGAAGGTCGCTGCCCCCCTGCACCCGCCCGGCATCGTCCCAGGCCGTTGACCCGGCCCGCGCCACCAGCAACCTGATCTTGGACGCCTTACCCATAAGCCTTCGTGGCTCGCCTCCGCGCAGCCCTGACTCCCGCACCCGGCCCATCCGCGGCGAAGACACCGGCCGGCCGATCCTGGGCCACCGGGATGGCGCGGGAGTCTAGCAAAGTCTCATCGGCCAAACCAACAGTCCGGGTCCGCAAGAGAGCCGAATCTACCGATTATTATACGAACAAATGGCCCGAATCGTCCAGATAACCGGATCGCCGGGGTCCTTCATGCCCCGTTGCCCCGCAAGGCCGCGATCACGTCGGCACGCCTGCTCTGGGGCACGCCGAAGACCGCTGACGCGGCGACGATGACGTCGCAACCAGCCTCCCGCGCCAACCTGGCGTTCTCGGGCTTGATCCCACCGTCCATCTCCAGCCGCTGCGTGGGCAGCATCTCGTCCTCGAGCACCCGCACCTTCTCAAGGACTTCCGGCATGAACGCCTGGCCGCTGGACCCGGGGTGGACCGACATCACGAGCACCAGGTCCACCTCGGCGGAATGCGGCTGGACCGCCTGGACCGGGGTCTCGGGGTTGAGGGCCAGACCGGCGGTCGCGCCCATCTCGCGGATGCGCCCGGCCAGGTCCGCCACACCCCCCTTGCCTTCCGCTGGGACCGCCTCGACGTGGAAGGTGATGTGGTTTGCCCCCGCCTCGATGAACTTCGGGGCGTGCAGGGCGGGGTCGGTGACCATCAGATGGACATCGAGAAAGGCATCGGGCAGGGCGTGCCGGAGCGACCGGCACATGTCCGGCCCCATCGTCAGGTTGGGAACGAAGTGCCCATCCATGACGTCCAGGTGCAGCAGGTCGCCCCCCGCCCGGAGAACCGACTCGCACTCCTGACCCATGCGGGCGAAGTCCGCGGACAGGATCGAAGGGGCGATGAGCGGCATTCGCGGCGGATGAGTGAAGAGGGTCCGCATGGGACGGAGTCTAGTGTCAGGGGCCGGCCGGGGGAGGAGGTGCGCCGCGCCACCGAGCCGCCTGTACGCTGATCCATCGACCTTTGGACGGCCGCCCGAGGACCATCGATGCCGCCCCCAGCACCAACATCACCCACCCCGCCCCGGCCTCCCCCGCCCCACCCCCCTCTCGCCGTTCTTCGCCGCCGCCTGGGGGAGGTCGGCCAGGAGCACGTGCTGCGCTTCTACGACGAACTGACCGATGAGCAACGCCGATCCCTGCTGGCTCAGGTCGCCTCGCTCGACTTGGAGGCCGTGCCAGACCTGGTCGAGCGTTACGTCAAGAACAAGCCGCGGTTTGATCTTCCCGCCGACCTGCGGCCCGCGCCGTATTACCCGAACGATCCGGCCGCGCCCGGGCGCACCTGGGACAAGGCGTCGTACCGGTCCAAGGGGGAGGGCCTGCTACGAGAGGGGAAGGTCGCGGCCTTCACCGTGGCCGGCGGCCAAGGCAGCCGCCTGGGCTACGACAGCCCGAAGGGGTGCTTGGCCGCGGGGGCGGTGACCGGCAAGCCGTTGTTCGCCATCTTCGCCGAAACGCTGTTGGCGGGTGCGCGGCGATTCGGCCGCCCGATCCCGTGGTACATCATGACCAGCCCGCTCAACCACGAGCCGACCGCGGCGTTCTTCAGGGAGCACGCCAACTTCGGCATCGACGGCACGAACGTCCGCTTCTTCCCGCAGGGAGTCATGCCGTCGCTCGACGCCCGCACCGGCCGGATCCTCTTGGCCGCCAAGGGCGAACTGGCCACCAACCCGGACGGACACGGCGGGTCCATCAAGGCCTTGCACGCCTCGGGCGCGCTGGCCGACATGCAGCACCGCGGCGTCGAGCACATCTCGTACTTCCAGGTCGACAATCCCCTGGTCGCGCTCATCGACCCGGTCTTCCTGGGCCTGCACGCCTTTGCTCCCGACTCGTCCAGCCAGATGTCGTCCAAGATGATCCCCAAGGTGTACCCGGAGGAGAGGCTGGGCGTTTTCTGCTCCGTCGGCGGACGGACGGAGGTGATCGAATATTCCGACCTGCCCATGGAGTTGCAGCGCCAGCGTCTGCCCGACGGGTCGCTCCGCTTCCCGGCGGGCTCGATCGCGGTGCACGCGATGAGCGTCGCGTTCGTACACCGGCTGAACACGGACGCGTCGTTCTCGCTCCCGTACCACCGGGCGGAGAAGCGGGTCGCCTGCATCGATCCCGACACGGGCGCTCCGATCGAGCCCGCGGCCGCGAACGCCGTGAAACTGGAGCGGTTTGTCTTCGACGCGCTGCCGCTGTGCGACCGGTCCATCGTCTACGAGACCGACCGGATCGAGGAGTTTGCCCCGATCAAGAATGCCTCGGGCGTGGACAGCGTGGCGAGCAGCCGGCAGGTCCAGACACTGCGCGCCGCCCGATGGCTCGAAGCGGCGGGCGTGAAGGTCCCGCGAAAGCCCGACGGCACGCCGGACTGCACGCTGGAGATCAGCCCGCGCACGGCGTTATTCGCCGAGGAACTGATGGGCTGCCCGCTGCCCCGCGAGATCGAGCGCGGCGCCGCGCTGGCGCTGTGACGACGGAGGGCGCGATCGAGGATCCGACGTGATCGAACGCTTCGCCCGCTTGCCCGACTTTCTCGCGAAACGGTCCCGCCTTTCCCGGCTGGGGCCGACGGGCGTGCCGGGGCTGCTGGCGCATCCGGACTGGCAGACACCCGCGCCGGCGGTGGTCTGGTTGCACGGGCGCACCGTCAGCAAGGAGATCGACCCGGGGCGGTACCTTCGTTGGGTTCGCGCCGGACTAGCGGTGTGCGCTGTGGACCTGCCGGGGCACGGCGAACGTTTCGACGCCCGGTTCCAATCGCCCACCCATTCCCTGGAGCTGCTCGAGCAGGTTGTCCCGGAGATCGACGGGGTCGTCGCCGCCCTGGCCGACCCGAAGTATGGCGCTGTCTTCGACTCGCGCCGCCTCGGACTGGGGGGCATGTCCGCCGGCGGCATGGGCGCGCTGCGGCGGCTGTGCGATCCGCACCCGTTTGTCTGTGCCGCGGTCGAGGCGACCACGGGGTGGCTCGAAGGGTTGTACTTCCCCGAGAGGGTCGGGCTGCCGCCGGGGGACCGCGGGCCCGTCGAGCACCCGCCCGACCGCGTCGCCGCCCTGGACCCGATGCGGCACCTGGCCGGGTTCCGACCGATCCCTCTGCTCGTTCTTCACTCCGAAGCCGACCGGGTCGTCCCGTTTGCGGGGATGCGGGCGTTCATCGAACGGCTGCGCGAGCACTACCGCGGGCAGGGCGCCGATCCCTCCCTCATCGACCTGAGAACCTGGCCCGAGACCGGCGCCCCGCAGGAGCACATCGGCTTCGGCCGCTTCTCCAACGACGCCAAGAATGCGCAGACGGATTTCCTGCGCCGCTGGCTGACCGGCGGCTGAAGGCGCGGCCGCCGCCCCGAACCGGCCTGTTCCGCTACGCTGCGCGCCGTGTCCGCCGCACCACTGGATCCAGCACCGGCCCCGGTCCTGCGCCCCGCCGTCGGCGATGCACCCCTGCCCGGCGCCCGCGGCGCGCTGGCCCTGCTGCTGACGATCAACCTCTTCAACTACATTGACCGCTCGATCCTGGCGGCTGTTCTCCCCAAGATCGGCGAGACATTCTTCCCGGGCGAGGACCTGACCAGCCGCACGGTGGACACCAAACTCGGACTGCTGGGCACCGCCTTTCTCGTGTCGTACATGCTGGTGTCGCCGGTCTTCGGCTGGCTGGGGGACCGCGTGAACCGGTGGGTCATCATCGGGATCGGCGTTGTCCTTTGGAGCCTGGCCTCGGGCGGGTCCGGGCTCGCCGTGACGTACGGGATGCTCCTGGCCACCCGTGTGTTCGTCGGCCTGGGGGAAGCGGCGTACGGGCCGACGGCGCCGACGGTGATCTCCGACCTGTACCCGATCCGCCGGCGCGGCGGCGTCCTGGCCTGGTTCTACATGGCCATCCCCGTCGGCTACGCCCTGGGGTACGCGATGGGCGGCCTGGTGGAATCGGCCTGGGGATGGCGGGGCGCGTTCTACGCCGTCGTCCCGCCGGGGCTGCTGCTGGGCTCGATCGCCTTCTTCCGGCGCGATCCGGCGCGCGGCCTGGCAGATGCGGCGAGCACGCGCCGGAGCAGGCTGCGCCTGGCCGATTACGGGGTGCTCGTGCGCACGCCGTCGTACGTGCTCAACACGCTGGGCATGACGGCGATGACGTTCGCGGTCGGCGGCATCTCGATCTGGATGCCCAAGTACGTGTTCGCCCGCTACGTCAATGACGGCCTGGCGGTCGAGGGCCAAAGCGGCGTCCTGGCCCACGTGAACCTGATCTTTGGCGGCATCCTGGTCGTATCCGGCCTGGTGGCGACGCTCGCGGGCGGCCTGATCGGCGACCGCCTCAGGGCGCGGATGCCCGGCTCGTACTTCCTGGTCTCGGGCGTCGGCATGCTGGTCGGTTTCCCGCTGTTCGTCGCCTCGCTGTACGTGCCCTTCCCGCTTGCCTGGGTGTTCATCGGCCTGGCGATCTTCTGCCTGTTCCTGAACACCGGCCCGACGAATACGATCCTCGCCAACGTCACCCACCCGTCGATCCGATCGTCCGCGTTCGCGCTGAACATCCTGGTCATCCACCTGCTGGGCGACGCCGTGTCGCCGCCCATCATCGGGTTCATCACCGACCTGACCAAGACGAGCGCCAACCCGAAGGGTGACATGAACGCGGGGTTCCTTCTGGTTTCCCTGACGATCCTGGCGAGCGGCGTCTTCTGGATCTGGGGCGCCCGCCACCTCCAACGCGACACGGAACTCGCCCCGACGCGCCTAAGTTGAGCCCGCTTGCGCCTACCCTCCTGCCATGACGCCCGGCGGCCCGGCTGCACTCTCACAGGTCCCCACGCCCGATGGGCGGTTCGGCGCTTTCGGCGGACGTTACGTCCCCGAAACGCTCGTCGCCGCGCTGGAGCAGTTGAGCAACGAGTACGAATCTGTCCGGACCGACGGCGCGTTCTGGTCGGAGCTCGACGGCCTGCTCAGGACGTTCGCCGGCCGCCCGACGCCCCTCTACCGCGCCGCCCGCCTGACCGAGCACACCCGGGCGAGGTCAGCCAAGGGGCGCGGCGCGGCCATCTGGCTCAAGCGCGAGGACCTCTGCCACACCGGCGCTCACAAGATCAACAGCACGCTCGGCCAGGCGCTGCTCACCCGGCGCATGGGCAAGCGCCGCGTCATCGCCGAGACCGGCGCCGGGCAGCACGGCGTGGCCACCGCCACGGCGGCGTCCCATTTCGGCCTGTCGTGCGATGTCTACATGGGCGCCGAGGACGTGCGCCGCCAACGCCTCAACGTCACGCGCATGCGGCTGTTGGGGGCGCGTGTGATCGAGGTGGACTCGGGCTCGCGGACGCTCAAGGACGCCACGAACGAGGCGATGCGCGACTGGATGGGGTCGGTGGTGCACACGCACTACATCCTCGGCTCCGTCGTCGGACCCCACCCTTTTCCCATGATCGTGCGCGATTTCCAGTCGGTCATCGGCAAGGAGACGGGCGCGCAGGCTTCGCAGGCCCTTGGACGCCCGCCCGACGCGATCATCGCGTGCGTCGGCGGCGGCTCCAACGCCGCGGGGATCTTCTACCCGTTCGTCGATGATGCGTCCGTCGTGCTCATCGGCGTCGAGGCGGGGGGGCTCGGGCCGGCGGCCGGCCAGCACGCGGCGTCGCTGATGCTCGGCTCGCCCGGCGTGCTGCACGGCTCGTTGTCCTACGTGCTCCAAGACGCGTCGGGCCAGACCGCGCCGGTGCACTCATGCTCGGCCGGCCTGGACTACCCGGGCGTCGGCCCCGAGCACGCGTACTGGAAAGAGTCCGGGCGCGTCCGGTACGTGACCGTGACCGACGACCAGGCCCTGGACGCCTTCACGCTCCTGGCCCACACCGAGGGCATCATCCCGGCCCTCGAGAGCGCCCACGCCATCGCCGCCGCCGTCGCCCACGCGGGCACCATGCGCGACGACCAACACGTTGTCGTCAACCTGTCGGGGCGCGGCGACAAGGACGTGGAAGAAGCCACGCGGCTGCTGGCGCTGCGCGCCAAACCGACTTGAGCTCTGGCGATCACCCCGCCCCCGAGCCCGAACCCGTCATCGACGCCGCAGCATCGCCCGCAGCAGCACGGCGGCCTCCTCGGCGACCCAGGCCGCGGCCTCCGCCAGCGTGTGCAGTCGCAACTTCATCCGCAGCCGGCGCAGAGAGGCATCGTCGGGGTCCAGCAGCATGGCCTGTCGCACCCAGTACCGCGCGCGGGTCCATTGCCGGTCGTAGACGTACGCCACCGCCATATTGGACATCGCGGGCACGAACTTCGGCTCCAGCCTGGTGACCTGCCGGCTCAGCTCGATGCCGGCCGCCCGATCCCCCATCTGGTAGGCCGCGACGCTCAGGTGGTGCAGCGCCTTGGCGTCGCCCGGGCGCTGCTTGAC
>JBGPGM010000004.1:0-16877 GCA_041483855.1 Phycisphaerae bacterium
ACCGGCCCGGCGGGCACACGCCCAGGATGAAGAAGCACGCGGGCACGTGCTGGCCGTAGAACGAGAAGTCCTCGCCCCCCATCGTCGGCTGCTCGACGGGCAGCACGTGCTCAGCGCCCAGCGCCTGGCGCGCGACGCTGAAGAAGCGGTCCGTCGCGCCCGGGTCGTTGCGCGTCACCGGGTAGCCCTCCTGGAGCACGACCTCGGCGCGGCAGCCCAGCCCGAGCGCGCACTGTTCGACGATCTTGCGGAACCGCTCGCGGGCGAGCAGGCGCGTCTGGTCCTTGAGCGTGCGGATGGTGCCCGAGAAACGGGCTTCGCGCGGGATGATGTTCCTGGCACTGCCCGCGTTGATCATCGCCACCGTCACCACCACGCTGTCCAACGGGCCGACGTTGCGTGAGGCGATCGTCTGCACGGCGGTGATGCAGTGGGCCGCGGCCACGATGGGGTCCTGCGAAAAATGCGGGTATGCCGCGTGCGACTGCGTGCCGTGGATCGTCACGTCGAAGGAGTCGGTGGCGGCCAGGAGCGGACCGGGGCGGGAGGCGACGGAGCCGACGGGCAGTTGCGGCCAGCCGTGCAGGCCGAAGATCGCGCGGACGGGCGGCCCGAGCACCTTGCCGCCCAGCACGCCGTCGTCGCACATGCGCTTGCCGCCGGCGCCGCCCTCCTCGGCGGGCTGGAAGACGAGCGTGACGGGGTTGGGCCGGTCGGCGATCCTGGAGAGCACGCGGGCGACACCGATGAGGTTGGTGGTGTGCCCATCGTGCCCGCAGGCGTGCATGACGCCCTTGTGCTCGGAGGCGTAGGGGAGGCCGGTCTGCTCCTGGATGGGCAGGGCGTCCATGTCGGCGCGGAGCGCGACGGCGGGTGCGCCGGGCTTGCCGCTGGTCGCGGGCAGGTGGGCGACGACGCCCGTTCCGCCGGCCAGCCCCGCGACGTGCTCGACGCCCAGGCGGGTCAGTTCACGCACCACCACGCCGCTGGTGCGGTGCTCGGCGTAGCCCAGTTCCGGGTGACGGTGCAGGTCGTGGCGGATCCGCACCAGGTCCGGCATCTCGGCGGCGATGAGCGAACGCAGGCGAGCGGTGTCCATGCGACCAGTGTAGACGTGCGTCCTGATTTGCAGACGAGTCGGCGAGCGCGCTCAGGGGCCGAGCACCTCTTGGCAGATCTTCATCGCCGCGTCGGCCGCGTCGGCAAGCCGTTCCATGTCCACCTTCGCCGGCTGGGGCACGGCGTACCTGGCGAACTGGGCCGCCAGGTCCGGATGGACGGGGATGTTGTGCGAGTCGCTCTCGGCGAGCATCCGCTCGACGGCCGGGCTGAGCAGGAAGTCGATGAGGCGCCTGGCTCCCTCGGCGTTGGGTCCGCCCTTGACCAACCCGACGGTGTTGGGCAGCACCAGGGTGCCCAGCCCCGCGCCCGCCGACGCTTCGTACGGGCGCGGGCCGACGCGCTCGTAGGCCAGGTCCACCGGCCAGCCGTTGCGCTGCCCGGCCCAGACATCGTCGGTGTCCGCCAGGCCGACGTGGATCTCGCCGTTGGCCACGGCCCGCACCACGGACATGTTGCCGTCGTACAGCCGCACGTCGTTGTGCTTGAGCGCCGTGAGCCAGTCGCGCAGGGGCCCCTCGCCGAGCACGGCGACGATCGCGGCCACGTGGGCCCGTGTCGTTCCGAACTGCGGGCGGGCGATGCCGACGCGACCCTTGAAGTAGGGGTCGGCCAGGGCCGCCAGGTTGCGCGGCGCCTGCTCGGGCTTGACGTGCTGGGTGTTGTAGACCACCACGCGGGCCCGCTGGGCGAAGCCGTACCACATCGGGCCCGCGGACCCATCCGCGGCCCCGCGCATCGACGCGGGCCACCCGCCCGGGATGGACGCCTCGGCCGCGGCACTGGCGTACGCCGACAGGATGCCCTGGCGTGCCAGCGCGATGGTCCCCAGCGGCTCGCTGGACCACCAGACGTCGGCGCGGGGATGGTCCTTCTCGGCGCGCAGGCGCTCGACCAGGCCGGTGGTCTTGGTCACCTCCGTGTCGCCGACGAAGCTGACGCCGATCCCGGTTTCCTTGGTGAACGCGGCGATCACGGGGCGCACCACGTCGGCGTCGGCGCTGGAATACAGGATCACGCGCGAGGCGGCTGCGCTACCGGCCCCGGTACCGGGCGCAGGCTTGTCGCACGCCGCGAAGGCGACGACGACGGCGCCCAACGCGGCCCGCGCGATGGCTTGGCCCGTGCAGCCGATGAGGACGCGTTCACCACGGCGCCGCGGAGACACGGAGGCCTTACTTGTTCTTCTTCTCGGCGGGCTTCTCGGGCTGGGCCGGCGTGCCGCCGCCGCCCTCGGCCGGCTTGGCCGCCTCGGCCCCGATCGACTGCGCCTCGGACTTGGCCTTGAGCCGCCCGAAGTAGTGCTTTACCGCGTCGTGATACTCACGCGGGATCACGTTGTTCTCGAGCGCCTCGCTCGCCTGCGCGTCGGCCGCGGCCGCGACCTGCGCGAACTGCGCCCGCGACTCGCCGCGGATCTGTTCGCCCTGGATCATGGTGCTGCCGATGATGGGCCCGTCCTGGAGCGGGGTCTTGAACTTCTTGGTCTCCCACTTGGTGTCCGCCTTGGCGTCGCCCGGGCTGCCGCCGGCGCCCAGCCCCGGCCCGCCGCGACCTTGGCCGAACTGCTCCGAGTACCCCGGCGCCCAGGGCTTGGTGCCGGGCATGCCGCCCTGGCACTCGCCCATGCCCTGGCACTGGCCGTTGGCGCACTGGCCGAGTTGCGCCAACTGGGCCTTGCACTCGGCCGCCGCGGCTTGGCACTGGGCGAGGTCCGCCGCCATCATCTCCATGTCGGACAACTGCTGGCCGAGGCCCTGGGCCCCCTCCATGCCCTTCTGGTCCATGCCCTGCTTGCCCATTGCGCCGGCCATCTTGCTCATCTGTCCGGCCATGCCCTGGCACTGGCTGGCGCACTGTGCCTGCTGCAACGCCTGCTGCATCAACTGCTGCTTCTGCTGATCGGTCAGGGACTTGGACTGCTCGATGGCCTTCTTGAGGGCCTCGGGGTCGCCGGCGAGTTTCTTGTCCAGGCCGGCGTTCTCGAGCGACTTCTCGATCTGCTTGCGGTCCTGCGCCAGTTTCTCCAGCTGCTCGGCCAGCTTCTTCATCTGCTCGGCCGTCAGCTGCTTGTCCTTCTCGGACATCTTGCCGCTGGAGAGTTTCTCGATCGCCTTCTGGAGTTCCTCCGACGCGGCCTTGAAGTTCCCCTTGGCCAGTTCATTGGACATTTCGCTCAGCGGGCCCTCGCCGGGCGTCTTGAGCTGCTTGAGCGCCTCGCGGAGGCCCTGCAGCTGCTGCGCCTTGTCACCCTGCTGACGCTGCTCCAACTGGTCCTTGAGGTTGGTCAGCTTCTTGATCGCCGACAAGCGGATCGAGTCGGGGTCGCGCGGCGTCGGTTTATCCGCCTCCGGCGCATCCTTTGGCGCCTCGCCCAGGTTCAGTTTCGAGACCAGTTCCTCGACCTTCTTGGTGGCGTCGTCGGCCTGCGCCTTGGCTTGGACGATCTCGTGCTCCTTCTTCTGCTCCGCCTGCGCACGGGAGTGAATCCCCAGCAGGTCCCACGTCGGCAGCATCCAGACGATCAGCAGCGCCAGCCCCAGCGCCAGGGGCACGGGCCAGAAACGCGGCGGATGGATCGGGACCGCCTGGCGAACGTTTACGGTCCTGGCCCGCTGGCCCGCCGCCTCGACCGTCACCCGCGCCCACGGATCATCCTGCCCGAGCACGCACAGCGCGGTGCTCAGCGCCTCGCGGAGTTGACCGCCCTCGTCCACGTGACGGGCAACGGCGATCTGGCTCTCGCGGAGTGCGACCGCCCACACCAGTGCCAGGCCCAGCACCGCCCCGCCCGTCCAATACGCGATGAGGTCCCAGGCGAACGAGAGACCGAATGCCTGCTGCACCAAGCGAGCCACGATGGCACCCGCCAGCGCGACGACCAGCAGAATGACCGCCGCGCGAACGTACCCGACGATCGTCAGCCGCAGAGTCGCGGCACGCAGAACCCGTCGGATGTCGTTCATGGCTGGTCTCCCTGTACCAAGAGCGTACGGCTCCCCCGGCCGTTGTACCACTCTATTCGGCTATGGCTGCTCACCCGTTCGAGTCTCCCGGGGATTCGTCGGGGATGGACCCGTCCGAAACCCGAGTGCGCCCTGCGCCAACCCATGTTAGAGGCCGGAAGTTGTCACCAATGCCCAATACGCCCATGATGGCGGTCGTTCGATGAATCCTTCCGCCGACACGCCGCGCCCGACTATCGAAGAACTGTTCGCCGAGCAGCGCCGGGTGGACCCGTTCGGGCACAACCTGCACACGTGGCTGGCGATGGCCTGGTGCGCGCTGGTGGGCGCGCCAACGTCGTTCGTTGAACTCGGCGTGATCCCCGTCGCGCTGTGCTTCCTCATCCGTTGGCCGCGGCACCGGCGCACGCTGGGGCCGCTGTGCTTCGAGCCAACGCTGTGGCTGCTGGGGGCGTGGACGGCGTGGCTGGCGCTGTCGATCGCGTGGTCGGGCGATCCGCGCCTCGGCGTGCAGGAGTGGAGCCGCCTGCGGTTCGCGTACTCGATCCTCGCCCTCTGGCCGGTCATGGACCGCCGGCTGCACCTGATCGGGGCGCTGGCGGTCGGCCTGCTCGCGGCCAACGGCGCCCAGGCCGTCCATGCCATCGGCCTGGTATTCCATCTCCCCGCGATCACCTTCCCCCGCATGCCCGACCGCAACTCCGGCTGGTGGGAGCCCGTCGTCGGCGGGTCGATGCTGACGGGTGCGCTGGGCCTGCACCTGGGTGCCGCGATCCTTCCCGGGCCGGTGCGGGCCCGCACGCGCCTGCTGGGCATCGGCGGGGCCATCGTGAGCCTCGTGGGCGTGCTCGCGACCGGCTCGCGCGGGGCGTGGATCGCCTCCGGCGCACTGCTGGCGGTCACCGGCATCATCGCGCTGACGCGGATCCGCGACGCGAGGAAGATGCTGGAGATGCTCCCGCTGGGCGTAGCCGTGCTCGTGCTCATCGGCGCGGCGGGGTGGTGGACCCTGGGCCCGCTCATGGTCCGGCGCGCCGAGACGGGCATCGCGGACCTGCGAACGGCGATCCAGGACAGGGACTTTGGCAGCGACACCGGTGCGCGCCTCATGATGGCCCGGTGGGCCATCGAGGCGGTCCGCGCCCATCCGCTCACCGGTGTCGGCGCCGGTGGGTACAAGGCGTGGGTGACCGAGCACCTCAGGGAACAAGGCGAGGACCCCGCCGCCCACTCCATCCACGCCCACGCCCACAACGCCCTGCTTCAGGTTGCGGCAACCACCGGGCTGGTCGGCCTTGGCCTCGCCTGCGGCATCGTCGTGATCATGCTGCGCGGCGCGGCCCGCGGCCTGGGCACGCAAGATGGAGCCGGCTACCAGGCCGGGCCGCTCTTTGCCCTCATCGGCCTGCTGCTGGTCAGCGCCTTCGACGTGGTGCAGGTCAACGCCCAGACGGCGGCCCTGCTGAGCGTGTTTCTCACACTCAGCCTTCCCTGTCGCCCGCGGACGAGCATCGGTGCGCTCTCGCCGTCCCCGGAGGTCCGGCCGTGAGGATCCTGGCCTTCGCCGGCCGGCTGCCGCGCCAGCCGTGGAGCCACACGCGATACATCGCCGACGTGCTGCGGGGCCTGGCGCGGCGCGGGCATCGGGTGCGCCTGGTGTGCGACTCGGTAGATGACGAAGCGATGTTCGAGGGGATCGGGGTGCGCGCTCTGGGCCCCTTCCAACAGAACGGCCCGCAGCGGGCCCTGCACCTGGTCGCCAGCGCCCGGCGCGAGCGCCGCATGGCCGCGGCAGGCGGGCCCGACCGCTCCGATGTCTCCATCTCCATGTCCCGCCTGGTCACGGCGGACGTATGGATGCCCGCCGAACCCACCGCCGGCGCGTGGGCGGCCGACCTGGCCCGCTCGGTCTCACCGGTCACCTTCGGCGGCGTGATGCTCAAACACCATAGGGTCCTGGGCGCGTGGGTTCTGGAACGGCTGCTGCCCGCCGCGCGCACCGCCCGGCGAATCCTGACGATCGGCCCCGAGGCGACGGCCGCGGCCCGGGCCGCGCTGCACGACCTGACGGACCGCATCGTGGACATTGGGTACGCCAGCCGCCTGGAGGCGCCGACGCCGGAGCAGGCGGCCCGGTGGCGACAGAGCATCCGCACGCTGCTGGGCATCCCGCCGGAGCGGCGGGTCGTGCTCGTCTCGGCCGTGTGGGGCACCGGGCGCTCGCTCGACGCGCTGTTGTACGGGCTGACTTCGGCCCTGGGTCCCAAGGGGCGAGCGGGAGGGCAGGGGCCGGTCGCGCTGCTGCTGGCCCGAGACGCCTTCGCGGCCCACAGCGCCGCCCACCGCGCCGGCTGCGGGCGCGCCGTGCGGATCCTGGGCACGACCACCCGGGTCGAGGCGGCGCTGGCCGCGTGCGACGCCGTCGCCGTCCCCGTGGCGACGCCCGGCGGTCCGTTCGCGGGCGGGTCACTGGGCCGCTTCATCGCCGACGCGCTGGTCATGGGCCGCCCGGTGCTCGCCGTGCCATCGGCGCCGGGCGCGGACCTGATCGTCAAGCCCGCGGCCGGTGGGCCGGCGCCGGGCCTGATCGTCATCCCGAGCGCCTCCGGCTGGGGCAGCGCCATCCGAGCGCTGATGGACGCCGTCTGGACGCAGCGGGCCGCGGACGCCGCCCGAGCCGCCGGATCGACTCTCGCCGCCGGCGGCCTGATCGATCGCCTCGAACACATCCTGAACGGCGTCGCCGCGGAACTGCGGCCCGCCGGATCGGAAGAAGGTGCAGGTACCCCCGACTAGACTCCGCCCAACCAGCGATGATCCGCGCGTTTCGTTGGCGCCCGGGCGCGTGGCAAAGCGGGTGCGGGCGAGGGTGCTGAGATCTGTCATTCCCCATGAGAGCGGTCGAACCCACGACAGACCCGGCCCGCACCGACGCATTCCTCGGCCCGACAACGGGGATCGAGGAGCGGGCCGCGCTTGCCCTGGGGCGGGCCATCGGCGCCCTCATGGCCAAGCAGAAACCCGACCCCGACGGGCGCACCGGGCCGGCCCCCTCGCACTGGTGCGCTGAACTCGAGGGCGACTCGATTCTCTCCAGCGAGTACCTGCTGATGAAGGTCATCCTGGAGCAGGAGAGCGACGCCGGCGACCGGCCCCGGCTGGCCCGCATTGCCAACCACCTGCGCCTGACCCAGCGGGCCGACGGTGCGTGGGGCCAATACCCGGGCTCACCCCCGGACCTGTCGGCGTGCGTCAAGGCCTATTTCGCGCTCAAACTCTTCGCCGACCATCCGGATGCCCCGCACATGCGGGCCGCGCGCGGGCTGATCCGTTCGCTGGGCGGAGCGGAGAAGTGCAACACGTTCAGCACGGTGTACCTGGCGTGCCTGGGGCAGGTGGGCTGGGACGCGTGCCCGGCCATCCCGCCCGAGATCGTGCTGCTGCCGCGCTGGTTCCCGTTCCACATGGGCCGCGTCGCGGCGTGGACGCGGACGATGATCCTGCCGCTGGCGGTGTGCTCGGCGCTGCGCCCGGTGCGGCGCATCCCGGCCGAACTGGGCATCGACGAACTCTTCGTCAACCCGAAGGCCCGCAACGCGCTCAACCAGCCGTTCAAGGCCGCCGACCCGGTCTGCTGGGCCAACCTCTTCCTGGCCTGCGACCGAGTGCTCAAGTTCGCCCAGCGCCGCAACCTGCTGCCGCTGCGGCAGCGGGCGATCAAGGAAGCCGAGCGGTGGATCATCGCCCGCATGGACCCGGCGACCACCGAGGGCCTGGGGGCCATCTTCCCGCCGATGGTCTACGCCCAGATCGCGCTCAAGGCCCTCGGGTATGACCGCTCCGAGCCGGTGCGGCGCAAGGCCGAGCAGGACCTCGATGCTTTCATGCTCGACGAGCCCAACGCCGACCCGCGCCTGGACCACGTCCGCCTTCAGCCCTGCTTCAGCGCCGTCTGGGACACCGGCATCGCTCTCTACACGCTCACCGAGGCCGGCCTGACCGCCGCCGGCGACGAGCGCATCGCCCGCACCTGCGACTGGCTTCTGGACCGCCAGATCCGCATGAACGGCGACTGGGTCCGCAATCTGCGCGAGGGCGACCAAGCGATCAAACTCGGGCACACGGGCGCGGCGTGGGCCTTCGAGTACCGCAACGACTGGTACCCCGACGTGGACGACACGGCGATGGTCGCCAAGGCCCTCTGGCGCGCCGGTGATCGGCCCGGCCAGACGCGGAATCGCGACACCGCGGCGCTGGCCGTCAAGTGGATCCTGGCCATGCAGAACGAGGACGGCGGCTGGGCGGCCTTCGACCGCACCAAGGATCGGCCCTGGATGGAGGCGATCCCCTTCGCCGACCACAACGCGATGCAGGACCCGTCGTGCGCCGACATCACCGGGCGCACCGTCGAGTCGCTGACCACGTGCGGCGTGCCGGCCACCAGCCCCGCCATCACCAACGCCGTGCGCTTCCTCGTCTCTCACCAGCAGCCCGAAGGGTGCTGGTGGGGCCGTTGGGGGTGCAACTACCTCTACGGCACGTGGCAAGCGCTCGGGGGCCTGGGCGCGGCCGGGGTCGTGTCCCCGTCCTGCTCTCATGGGCGAGGGCAGGCCGAGGGCTCCTCGTCTTCGGCCGCCCCCCCCCATCCCGCCGCGACCAAGGCACTCGCGTGGCTCCGCGCGGTCCAGAACGCCGACGGCGGCTTCGGCGAGTCCGCCAACTCGTACCTCGACCGCACGCTGATGGGCAAGGGTCCCAGCACCGCCTCGCAGACCGCCTGGGGATTGATGAGCCTGCTCTACCTGGTCCCGCCGTCCGACGCGGCCGTCCAGCGCGCGATCGCCTGGTTGTGCGACCACCAGTTGATCGCCGACAAGCGGCCCTACACCCCCAGCCGCCCGGCGCGCCCGGACGTCGTCGATGCGGCGTCGCGCGAACTGGCCCTGGTCGATCCCGTCAAGGACCTGGCCGGGGCCTGGAACGAGCACCTCTTCACCGGCACCGGCTTCCCCAAGGTCTTTTACCTGCGGTACCACCTTTACCGGCACTACTTCCCCGTCATGGCCCTGGCCCGCTACCGCAACCTGGCCGCGAAGGTCCCGACCCGGCCGGCCGAGACCGCGCCGGCAGCATCCGATTGTTGAGCACCCGTCGTCCGTCAGCGCCTGCCTCCGTGCCCCACGAACTCCAGTTTCCCGAACAGCCCGTGCGCCTCATCGTCCGGGCCGGCGGTGAAGAAGAGCGTGTCGGCCGGGCCCGCGAGGCCGCCGTTGCCGAAGCCAAGGCCCCACAGGCCCTCGATCGAGATGGGGCGGCCGCGCGGATCGCGGAGTTCGCCGCGGAACTCGCCGGTGCGGTGGTCGTAGGCGTTGATGCGCCCATCGCCGAAGTTGCCGACCAATACATCACCGCTGAAGTGGCCGAAGCCATTGGGCGCCAGGGCGAGGCCCCACGGGGCATTGAGCCTGCCGCGCGAGGCGAACCGGTGCAGCAACCGTCCTTCGGCGTCGAAGACGTCGACGAATCCCAGCCCGCGCCCGTCGACGTTGTCATGGGCCTCTTCGTCCTGCATCGCGTAGGTCACGAAGATCCGCCCGTCGATGTTCTGGATGCCGAAGGGCGCGAAGTGAGCGGGGATGTGGTGGTCCAGGAACGCCCCCGGCCGGTTCACCGGCTGGAACGAGGCGTCGAAGACGTCCACGCGGGCGTTGTGGAAGTCCGCCGCGTACAGGCGCGCCCCGTGCTCGGCGCTGAAGCCGATCGCCAAGCCCTTGTAGATCGCGTCGGCCTCGCTGTTGTCCACCGCGACCTGCGCCTGGTGCGAGGGGGGCGGCGGCGGGACGGTCGGCGACCAGCCGGCGATGATCCCGTCCTCGGTCGCAAAGATGAACCGGGCCGGGCCCGAGTGCGTGCCGTCGCTGACCACGAAGTCCGCCGAGCCGTTGAAGACGACGCCCGTGACCTTCGCCGGGTCCGTGTCGCCCGGGGGCGTGGGGATCGTCACGACCAGCGGCTGCGCCACGCCCGCGCCGTCGAAGAGCGTGGACACGCCCGTGCCGTTGTCCGAAACCCACCACGGCCCGGTCGGCGGCGCCGCGATCCCCCACGCGTTGACCAGGTTCACGTCCGTGTGGTCCGCGTCGATGAAGCCGTCCGAGACCAGGTTGTGCTGGCGGTAGAACGGCGCATCGCCTCCGTCGGCATTCGTCAGCCCGAGCAGGGCCCCCACGCCGACCAAGCCCGCTACGCTCCCGACGCCCGCGGCCACGTACGCAACGACGCTTCCATTTCGTGCAGGTTGCATCTTCATGCGACATTCTCCTTGCTAAGCGTTCGCCCATGGAGGACATACCCTCGGCACGCGAGGGGTCAGGCCGCCGCGCCGGGGCCGAACGCAATCCTCGAACCCGAGCGCGGGGCACGCGGTCGCGGTGAGATGTCGCCGTCATGGCGCTTTCTTGCAGAACCCTGCGGCGTCCTGCGCGATTTGCACACCGTTCGTGCGAACGGCGACGCGACGAGGCGCCCACCGCCGGGCGCGCACGGCCTCAGCGCGGCGCCGGGGGCGCGCTCCGGGCGTCATCCGTGTTTGTCCGTGGAAGCCTGTGGCCGAGGCTCCTGGCGCCCTGGGCGCTGGGCGCGGCACACGCCGTCAATCATCCGTCGAGATCGCGGGCGGCCCCTTCTTGCCCGCCACGCGCTCCATGTGCCCCTTTCCTTTCCTCTCGTACTTGGTGAACCCCAGCCGCTCCAGGTTCTGGTTGCTGAGTTTGCCCTTGGTCTTCAGCGGCGACCAGTCACCCGCGATGTTGGGCGCCAGGATGACGCGCCGAACTCGCTCGCCCGTCTGCGGGTGCTGGGTGAGCGCTTCATCCTTCATCGACTGGACGTACTCGAACGTCTTGCCCGTGGCCCGCCCCTTCTTGTCGAGGATCTCGTAGACGTAGGTCGGCATGGGCAATGCTATCGGGGTCCGGATTCCGGGGATCGGGGGATCGGGTTCCGGCGTGAGAGCATGGGGGCGCTCGCCGGGGTCGAAGCCGCGAGACCCCAGGCTCTATCCCCGGGAGCGTTCCCCCTACTCCAGATTCTCGCTCTCGATCCCCGCCTTCTCCCCCTTGAGTTTCTTCTCGACGTATTTCCGCACCCAGTTCTCGAACGACTTGCCGTGCGCGGTGTCCTTGCCGGAGAACTCGATCCGCCGGATGTCGCTGTAGGCGATCCGGACCTTCTCGTCGCTGGCCGCGGTCAACAGGCGGACCGACGAGTCCGCCAGCGCGGTCCCCCGCCGGCGGTCGAAGATGTACCCGGTGATGATCCGCCCGTCGGTGAGCGTGATCGTCACGTCCCCGCGGTAGTCGAACGCCTTTTCCAGCGCCGCCTTGGTCAGCGCGTCGTCACCAGCGTCCACCGTCCAGCCCTGCAGGGTGCCCGGCGCATCCGTTCGTGGCACCGACTTGGTTTCCTGCGGCATGATTCGCATCCTCGGTGGTGAATCCCCCTCACCCGAACGTCCGCCCGCTCTCGGGGTCGAGCATCTTCCAGTGCTCGATCTTGCACAGCCGGATCAGCACCGCCCACGCGAAGTCCTCGTCCGTCAGCGTCACCATCACCTGGGCCACCTCGTCGCCGCCCGTCGGGATCTCGACCACCATCCCGGGCCCGTGCAGGACGGCCATACCCAGCGCCTCGCCCATCCCCTGTTGCCCCGAGCCGTCCGGGGCGATGTTGTAGCGCGCCAGCGTCTCGACCAGTTCCGCGACCGTTCCCAGCGGCGACATCTCCGGCGTCTCGCCGGCGCTCTCTCGCTCCCCGATCTTCAGGAGGATGACCTGCCGCTTGCGTGCCAAGGCGTTACTTCTTGCCCCTCTTGGGCGGCTCCGACGCCCCCCCCGCGCTGGCCCCGCCGCCCGGCGCGCCCGCCGACGGGGGCACGCCCGGCCTGGCCTGCGCCCGCGCATCCTCCTCGTCGTCCTCCGCGTCACGCTTGTCCAGAAGTTCCTCCGCCACCGAGATCAGCCGGTCCAACGGGACCGGCTTGAGCAGGTACTTGTCCACCCCCAGCGATTCGGCGTACGCCTGGTGCCGCTTGCCCTCGTTGGCCGTCACCATGATCACCAGCGGGCTGTCCTCCCGCCCCTTGATCTTCTCGAGCACCAGGAACCCCGACCGCTTGGGCAGCATCATGTCCAGCACGACCAGGTCCGGCGGATCGTCCAGGCACGCGGCCACGGCGGCATTGCCGTCCTGCACCAGCATGGTGTCGGCCCCCTCGGCGCGCAGGACCGCGTCGATCGCCTCGAGCACGTCGGGGTCGTCGTCGACAATCAGGATCCGTACGCCTTCGAGTCGCCCGCTCATGGTCAGCCGCTCCGTGGGCCCCGGGCCCGCTCCCGGCGCTGAGCGCCGGTCGCCGGAGCAAGTATTCGCCTCCGGGCCGGGGGGTCAAACGCCGGACGTTTCCGCCTCTTCATTCGCACGCGCCCCGGCCGCCAGTTCCCGCGAATCCCGTTCGCTCCAGGCCAGGACGCGCTCGACATCCGGCGGCGTCATCCACGGCAGTTGTTCGATCTTGTGACGCAGCGACGACGGCATCGGCCGCCCCCGCCGCTCGTGGCGCGGCCGGCTCTTCCAGTACCGGTGCATCCACAGGTACTGCTCGGGAGCCCGGCGCACCATGGTCTCGATCGCGCGCCGATAGCGCGCCGTGACGTAGAACAGCGGGTCCGGCTGGTCCGCCCAGTCCTCGGGCCGGATGGTGTCCACCAGGTCGATCCGGTAGCGGAACGGCCCGCCCGTCCAGCGATCAGACTCCGCGTTGTGCCCATCGTCTGGGCTGTCCGGGTCCGACCCGGGCGCCCCGTCCCGCTCCCACACCAGCCGGCGCGCCTGGCCGCAGAGGATCGGGGCGTTGTTGTGCAGTGCGATGAGGCCGATCGACTTGTACGAGGAGGCGAGCCGCCCGAAGAACGGCACGAACAGGCCCTTGTCTCCTGCGTTCTGGTCCGCCACGAACCCCGGCAGCGCCCCCTGGCCCACCAGGCGCGGCAGGTCGCTGGCCGCCCCGAACTTGTCCACCAGCACCAGGCCGCGGCGCTGGCGCGTCTGCCGCACCCACGCGTCCAGCGGCGCCAGGTCCAGCGGGCGGTACAGGGCGTGCACCGGGAAGCCCAGCAGCGCCAGCGAGTAGCCCAACAGTTCCCAGCTCCCGCAATGACCCGTGATCAGCACGCACGGCCGGCCCGCCAGCATCATCGGCACCGAGTCCCGCAGGTCCCCCAGCCGGATGTGGTTGCTCCACGCGTCGTCGCTGACCAGGCGCGGCGAGTAGGCCGACTCGACCGCCAGCATGCACAGGTGCTCGTACGCCTTGATGGCGTACTGGCGGCGCTTCGCGCCCGACCAGTCCGGGAACGCCACGGCCAGGTTCGCCTGCGCCCGGGCCAGGCGGGCGCTGTTGAAGGGCGCTTGCGCGATCCACCGCCCGATCGACTGCGCCGAGCGGATGCTGGAGCCGACCGGCGCCGTCAGCATCGCGCCGACGGCCGCGCGAATCCCCCAGTACACCGGCTGATCGAGCCACCGCGGCAGTTTGCGTCTTCGCCTGGCCATCGTCCGCCGCCCGCCCCCCGCTCCCCGCGGCAGCGGGATCGTCCCTACCGCTTGCCCGTCAACGTGTACAGCCGGTTCTCGTTGAGGATCGGGATCGACGTCGCCACCGCTTTGTTGAACAGGTCGTCGTACTCCAGCGCGATCCGCTTGAGCCGCACGAACTCCTGCACCACCGCCGGCGGGGCGCTGACGGACGGTTGCGGCGGCAGCGTCGGCTTCTGCCCCAGCACCAGGAAGTCCACGTCCCCCGACAGCGTGTCGGTCACCTTCCCGCCCCACTGCTCGATGAGCGCCTGGATGTCGGTCTTCTCCTCGGGCGTGGCGATCCCGTCGCCGTTGGCGTCGAAGTTGCCGTACACCAGGAACTTGTACACCTTCTTCGGATCGAAGACCGCATTGGCGATCACGTCGCCCTTGACCAGCGGGTTGCCCTTCTTCTCGCGGATGATCCGGCCCGTGGAGGTCGAATCGTCCAGGTGGATGAGCTCGATCGCCGCCTTGCCCGGGGGGTAATCTCCCGTCACGGGGTCCGGCCGGATGGCGGTCGGCTCGGAGTAGACCTCGAAGGTCATCCCCAGGACGGCCCTCTGCCTCCGGCCCACGTTGACGATCACCTGGTTCTCGGCGGGGTCCAGACCGATGACCTGGCCGTCCACCAGGGCGTGCTCGTCACCCGGCTTGAACGTGCGCCCGTGCAGTTCGTTCTGCAACCGGCTGATCGTGTCGCGCGAGAGGACGACCTCCTTCTGGAGGTCCGTGATCTGCGAGTTCAACTGGGCCTCGGTGTCCAGCCCGCCCTGGCGGATCTTGTCCACCCGCTTGTCCATGTCCGCCTTGGCCGTGTTCAACTCGGCGCGGTACTTGTCCACCTCGTCCTTGTACGTGTCCAGCTGCTGCGTCAGCGCCGCCAGCGTCGCCTTCTGGCTGTCCTCGATCGCCTTGACCCGCGCCACCTCGTTCTCGCGGTCCTGCTGCGCCCGGTCCCGCGCGGCCTTCGCCTCGTCCAGTTCCTTCTGCATCGTCCCCAGTCGCGCGTTGAACTCCCGCAGCAGCTGCACCGCGGCCTTGGTCTCGCTCCCCGGCAACGCCTTCAGCTTTTCGTTCAGGTCCTCGAGCCGGTCCCCGCCGGCCCCGGTGACCCGCTCCATCGTCTTCTCTCGCTGGTCCTCCAGGTACCCGAATACGGACATCCGCCCCTTGAGCGCCAGCGCCTTGGTCTGCTGCACCTGGTCCTGCTTGTCCGAGCCCGACACGAACTCGGCCAGGTCCGTCCTGAACTTCTCGCTGGCGCGCACCGCCGCCTGCTTCTGGCTCAGGAAGATCACGGTCGTCACGAACAACCCCAGCGACAACACGCCGAGGATCGTCACCGTCACGCCCACGCCGACTCCGGTGCTGGTCCGAGCAGCCATCGCAAACACTCCACAGGGTGCCTCTCGCCGACGCAGCCCCCCGGCCGCCGCGGCGAGCCGCCGCCCGATCCCGTCCTTCCAGGTCCCCGGCCTCCCGACGGGCGCGCGCCCGCCGGCCAGCCGGCCTCAATGGTACGGCCCGGGCGGACCGGCTGATCCGCCCCGACGCCGCGGGGTGGCAAGTCTCGCGGAATCAGAGGCTTTCGTCAAGCCGACCGAGCGGCACTGCCTATGCCCTCACCGGCCCCGTCGGCCGATACCCTTGGACGGACGCCGTGACTCACCCCCATGAAAACCAAACAACCATCTCGCTCTCAACTCATCCTCCTCGGAGGCGGCGGGCATGCCCTCGTCGTGGCCGACGCTGCGGTCGCGGCCGGCTTCCTGCTCGCAGGATTCCTCGACGACAGCCCCGCCGCCTGCCTCGCCACAGGCTCTCCCGCCGCCCCGTACCTGGGACGCCTCTCGGACCTCCAGGCGCTGCTCAAGCCCGGGTGCGGGTGGATCATGGCCCTGGGGGATCTCGCCCTCCGCCGCCGAACCATCGACGCCCTGGCCCGCGTCCCCGGTACGCCGCCCGCGGTCAGCGTCATCCACCCTACCGCGTTCGTCTCCCCATCCGCCGGTGTCGGGCGCGGCGTCTACATCGGCCCCCAAGCGGTCATCCACACCCGGGCCGCCCTCGGCGAGCACGGCATCATCAACTCCGGCGCGATCGTCGAGCACGACTGCGTGATCGGCCAGAACGTACACATCGCCCCCGGCGCCGTTCTCGGCGGCGGGGCCCGAGTCGGCGCGGAAACGCTTATCGGACTCGGGGCGCGCGTCCTGCCCGGCATCTCGATCGGTCAGGGTTGCCTGGTCGGGGCCGGCTCGGTCGTGCTGGGCGATGTCCCCGATGGCGCGGCCGTGGTCGGCGTCCCGGCGGGTCCGCTGCGCGCGGGTGGCTGAGGGGCCAGTTGGCCCCGCAGCTGGCGCGCCCGTTCCAGCACCGCCCGTTCCGCCGCGGCTGTGTCCGGTGCTCGCTCGGCCACCGGGGCCAGCCAGAAGTGCCAGTGGATCCGGGTCGGGATCGTGATCGGCAACGCCTCGGCCACGAGGTCCGGCCCCGGGTATTCGTAGAACGGCGCCGGCGCCTCGCGCCCCGTCGCGATCGGCTCGTATCCGTCCAGGTGCAGCCGCACGTCGTACGTCCCAAAGAATGTGAAGTCCGTCTCTAGCGGCGTGCGCCCGACCTCCATGTCGTTGAGCCAGACCAGGGCGCCCGGCGGCTCGGACGTGATGGTGATCGTCCGCTGCAGGCACCCGCCCAGCCCGGCCGCCCCCGTGAAGGCGATGCTGAGAGTCAATCCGGTCCGGGCTGCCTTTCCCAGCGACATCATGGCATCAATATACCCGGCCGCAGGGCCCGCGGGCGCCGGGCTGCAGTCTTCGCGTTCGGAGCGGAACCTACGACCCGGCCCGCCGGAGCCCCAGCGGCGCCTCCGCCTTGGCCGGCCCGCTCAGCCTCGGGTGCGGCGCCGGGTGGTGATCGAACTCGTCGCCGCGGAACAACGAACCCAGGTACACCCGCTTGACCATGTCGTCGTTGATCAACTGGCGCGGCGTTCCCTCGGCGAACTTGCGGCCCTCGTCGATGATGTAGGCCCGGTCGCACACGCGCAGGGTCTGCTGGACGTTGTGGTCGGTCACCAGGCAAGCGATCCCGTGCTCCTTGAGCCGCCGGATCTCGGCCTGGAGGCTCTCGACGGCGATCGGGTCCACGCCG
>JBGPGM010000005.1:0-15738 GCA_041483855.1 Phycisphaerae bacterium
GCCGTACACCTCGATGAACCACGTGTTGGCGTGCCCGGGCGCGATCCGCTTCATCTCCAGGATCATCGGGAACTCGTCGCCGCGCCCGGCCCCGACCATGCACGCCAGCACCGCGTTGTCCCAGGTCTCGCACGGCGCGACCCCCCCACCCCCCCCGCTCCCCCCACTCTGCACGGGCCGCTCCGTCACGATCTTGGTCAGCATCGCCCGCACGTCGCGCGCCATCCAACCCAGGCGGAGCGGCAGGTGAACGGCGTGCATCCCCAGGTCCCCCATGCAGCCGTACTCGCCGTTGAGATGGACCATGCGTTTCCAGTTGATCGGCTTGAGCGGGTCGAGGTCGCCCGAGTGCAGCAGGCCGCTGCGGACCTCGAGGATCCGGCCCATCCGTCCCTGGCCCAACAGGGCCGCGACCTTCTGCGCGCCGGGGAAGAACGGGAACTCCGACGAGCACCGCACCAGCAGGTCCGGGTGCGCCCGCACCGCCTGCATGATCCGGGCGTTGGCGGCACGGTCGATGCCGAAGGGCTTCTCGCCCATCAGGTGCTTGCCCGCCGCGAGGCACGCCGTGTACACCTCCTCGTGAAGATGGTGCGGCACGGCGACGTAGACCGCTTCGATCGACGCGTCGGCCAGCAGGTCGCTATACGTCTGGTGCGCCCTGATCCCCGGCCAGGCGCGGCAGAACGCGTCGAGCACGCCAGCATCGGCATCGCACGCGCCCACGATCCGCGGGCGGAAGTCCAGGCCGGTCAGGTGGCTGAACCGCGCGGCCGCGGAGGCGAACTCGCGCCCCATCAGGCCGCAACCGATCACGCCGAAATGGATGGTGCCTTCCTTCACGCCATGGTCACCGATCAGCGGCCCGCGAGGATGCCCGCGGCCTGGGCGGGGGTGGCGTTCTCGTGTACCAACGACATCAGGGCGCGCGTCATCCGCACCGGGTCGGCGTGCTGGATCACGTTGCGCCCGTACACGATCCCGCTGGCGCCATGGCGCATCAGTTCATGGGTCCGCCGGAAGACCTCCTCGTCCGGCGCCCGCCCGCCGCCGCGCACGAGCACCGGCACGCCCGCGCCGGTCTCGATCACCTTCGGGTACACGGAGAGGTCATCGGTAGGGTCGGCCTTGATGACGTCCGCGCCGAGTTCCACGGCCTGGCGAACCAGCGGGACGATCTTCTTGGGGTCCCCATCGACGCTGTACCCGTCCGCGCCGCTGCCCTTCATGACCAGCGGCTCGACCATCAGCGGCATGCCGACCGGGTCGCACGCCGCGCGAAGGCTGGCGACGTTGGCCAGGCACGCCTCGTGTACCGCCGGCTGATCCGGCAGAAGGAGGATGTTCACGACGACGCACGCCGCGTCCAGACGAAGGGCCACGCCGACCGGGTCGTCGATCAGGCGGCTGAAGAGGCGCGACGCCAGCGGGCGGCCGTAGACGTTGGCCACGTCGGTGCGAAGCACGAGCGCGGGCCTGACGCCGCGCCGGTCCTGGAGGTGCCGGGCCATGCCCGGGCTGAGCTGCACGGCGTCGGGCCCCGCCTGGACGATGCGGTCCACGGCCAGTCGCATGTCCTCGATGCCCGCCAGGAACGCGGGCTCGTTGAAGAAGCCGTGGTCGATCGCCACGTCGAAGCACTTGCCGTCGGCGGCGAGGAGGCGATTGAGGCGCGGCGAAGCGGGCATGGGCGGATCCTGGGGCGTGCGTCGCGGAACCCATGGTAGCGTGCGCGTCCGTGCTTCACGTCACGGCGCGGCCCATGAACTCGCGGACCTTCGCCAGCGTCGGCACGCCCGTCGCCGCGCCCGGCGCCTGGATTCCGTAAGCGGCCACCGCATTGCCCAGGCGAGCGGCGTCGGCGATGGGCAGACCCTCGCGTAGACCAGCAAGGAACCCCGCGCACCAGCAATCGCCCGCCCCGGTGGCATCGACCACGCGCCCCACGGGGAACGCGCCGACCCGGCCCGCGTGACCGTCGGCATCGAGGTAATAGACGCCGCGCTCGCCGAGTTTGATGACCACGTTGCGGGCGCCGTGGTCCTGGAAGGCGCGGGCGGCCTGATCGGGGTCATCCAGGCCGGAGATGGCGTTGGCCTCGGGGTGCGATGGGACGAAGTAGTCGACGTGAGGAAGAACGGGCAGCACGCGCCGCCGCCACTCGTCAGGCGGGACCGATTCGACGTACACGGTGTCGAGCATCGTCTTCGCCCCGGCCGCGCGGGCATCGGCCAGCAAGGCGGCGGCCTGGTCACCGTCGAGCGTGTCCATCAGCATGGTGCCGGTGACGAAGACAAAGGCGCGCCCGACAAGTTCCGACGCGGGCACGTCGGCGCGCCCGAGCGCGGCGTTGGCGCCCGTGGTGTGCAGAAAGGACCGCTCGCCGCCGGAGCCGACGGCCGCGAAACTGAAGGAGGTGGTGCGGGCGGGATCGCGGGCAACCAGGCGGGTCGGCACGCCGTGGCGCGTCAGTTCGGAGACCACGAAGTCGCCGAGCATGTCCCTGCCGACCCGGATCGCGACATCGCACGGCACGCCCAGCCTGGCCAGCGCGACGGCGCAGTTAACCGCGCAGCCCCCGGTGGTCATGGCCAGGTCATCGAAGAACCGCAGCCCGCCGGGTGCAGGGAAGGCGTCCACCGGCCTGGCGATGGCGTCAACGGTGGCGATGCCGATGATGAGCAGCTCGTGCATGTTGCGTGGGTGGAACGGGCAGACCGATCTCCGGCGTGAGGGTCTCGAAGGACGCGAAGGGAACAGAACTGTCGATGCGGCCGCGGCCCGATCGATGGTAAGGTTGCCTGCGAGTGTACCGAGCAGGTCAAGCGGTGGGCGATGTCGGTTGGGCTGCCCGGCATCCGTGCCGTCAGGCCAGCCTGCTGAACCGCCGGTTGGAGGCCGGGAAGTCGACGCCCATGGCGAACCAGTAGAGCAATCCCACGCCCAGTCCGACCGCCGGGGAGAGCCATCCGGGGTCGGCCTCCGGAGCGGAGTCGCCGCCGGGAAGGACCGTCACCACCGCACCGGCCACGGTGCTCGCGATCGCAAACCACTGGTAGAGCCGGAGGCCCGCGACGATCGGGGTTTGCGGCTCGCCGCGGTAGGACTCCTCGACGAACCGCGCCAAGCCGGCGAGCAGGAGGTATGCGCCGACGATGAGCGGCGGCGCAACCCCCAGGCCCCAGAGCCTCGCCAGGAACAGACCGACGACGAGGTTGGCCAGGATGGAGTAGAGCGGGGTGGGATGGACCGGCACGCCCGACAGACCGGCCAATCGGCAGACGCGCGAGCGCGGGTGGGTGTACCGGATCCCGCCCGCGTCGGTCGGCCGACCATGGCAACAGCCCTGCACCAGGCAGCGCAGCCGACCGATCGCCTGGACCCACGGCGCCGCTACGGCCAGCGCTCCGGCGAGCAGCCAGAAGTCCGCGCCAAGCAGCGCGGCGATCTCGGCTCCGGCGGCGGCTCCCAGGACACCCCCGTAGTAGCCGAAGGGACGAAGCAGGGTCGGAGAACCAACGAAGTACTGCCCCCAGAGACCGGCACCAACCAGAGCACAGACCGCCACGGCCGCCAGCGCCGGCACATGACCCGGGCCTGTCAGCGACCCAGCCAAAGCTACTCCGAGGGCCGCGCCCAGGCCTGCATAGAGACCGTGGCTGATGATACGCACCGGCCCGATACGCCACTCGCGCCAGGAGTTGGCGACCCGCTCGGCATCGCGGCGCAGGGAGTCCCAGGCACGGCCGGCGTCGATGGACAACGCGAAGAGGCCAACGCCGCCGAGGACGTCGACCACCGCGTGCATGCCGGTCGCCAGGCAACTGACCGAGATGAGCACGGCCCAGGCCCAGCAGGCCCGCGCCCACCAGCGCCCGCGACGTGCGTAGAGCCATGCCGCCAGGCACGCCCAGAAGACATGGAATGACGGGAACGCGCCGTGAGCGCCGACGCCGTCGGCTCGCTCCAGCAGCAGGAGCCAGCCCAGTGGACCGGCCGGCGTGAAGGACCGCGGCGGCGCAATGACAGGCAGCGTCAGGAACGCCAGCATGCCGAGCGCGGTTCCGATCCATCCGGCAAGGCAGAAGCGTCGCAACCCGTGGCGCGTCCATGCCAGCATCGGCGCCGCGAACACGAAGGGATAGACGCTGGCATACGCCGGCTCGGCCCACAGCACGACGGGCCAGCGCTTCTCGAAGGGCAGGTACCCGGAGAACTCGCCGCCGCACCTCAGGTGGCCGACAACCTCATAGAGGATCAGCCAGGGCAGGAACAGGAGCAGGTAAACGCTCACGCGGTCGGCCATCCCCGGGTTGGCCTCATCGCCCGGGGGAAGCCGCAGCAGGGGCCTGGGCAGGTCCGCGCCGAAACGCCGGTGGAGCGCGTGCCGCTCGTGCCCCAAGACCAGCGCCGCGCAGCCAAGGACGGCCAGCGGCGACACGATCCATGCGCCCGCCGCCGACCCGGCCGCGAGGGAGACCCCTACGCAGACCAACGAGAATCCGACGTAGATCGGGTGCGAGACGACGCGGTAGGTCCCCCGGCTGACGTACCGCGCCGGCGGGAACGCGTTCATCGGCAGCCCGCCGCCGCGCACCCACAGGTCGCGCATCGCGGCGAGCATGAGGGCCAGGCCGCCCGAGGCCAAAGCCCAGCCGAGCCGGGGCCAGCGCACCACCGGAAGGTTGACCCGTGGCTCCAACGCCGCGGCCCATAGCAGCAGCAACGCGGGCAGGCACGCAACGAAGAGGAGGCCGTAGGCGATCTTGGCCAGCCTCACCGTTGTGGTCCTTCGAAGATGACCCGCTCGTGGATCGCCCAACCGTCGTCGTTGGCGGACCCGGCGATGCGGGCACGGCTGAGCCACTTGGTCTCGTGCACGCGGATGCTCGCCGGCGGGAAAACGCGGGCGATCCCGGGGAGCGCGGCCAGGAGCGCCGAGCCGACATCGCCGTCGCGCAGCACGCGCCGGGTGTCGCAAGCCAACACCAGTTGGCCGCCCGTCCAGGCGATGAGGTCGTCGCTGATCTCTGCATCGGCCTGTTCCTGCCCGGCGCGAAGCACCAGCGCGCGGGGCTCGGGACCGAGCCATTGGATCCACGTGATCGCCTCGGCCGCGGAGAGGTACCGGCCCCAGCGCAGTTCGTGGATGGGCAGGTCCCACGGGGCCATGGTCATGTCCAGGAACTCCGCGTAGCCGAATCCGGTCAGAGGCGGTCCGCCTGTGGCGCGGACCTCGGCCGCGGCACGCGGCATGTGGCAGGTCCAGTCGACGACTCCGGCGGGCGTGGACAGCAGGCGGCGGTGGGCGGTGGGCGTCTGGGCCTTCCAGACCGCGTTCAGGCCCAGCCGGTCGCAGTTCCAGGTGAGCACGCCGTGCTGGAGCGTCGGGGCTGGTCCGGGTCGGAGGGTCGATCGCTCGCGGTGCCGGCCAGTCCCGTCGTCGGCGATCGCGCTGCCCAGGCCGACCGAGATCCCGTGCCACGTGGCCCGCGCCCAGTACCCGATGAAGACGCGCCCGTCGGGGGGGACGCAATCGACATACCACTTGCGGAGACGGAACGCCGTCGATACCAATCGCGGCCTTTCGTATTGCGAAGAGATGGTCGCGAGATCCGGAGCCCACTGGCGCACCGATACTTCGATCTACGCGATCCGGCGCAACTTCGTGACCCTCCCCACCTCCACCCATTCGACGACGAAGATGTTGCCCGCGTGGTCGAAGATCGCGCTGTGCGGGGCGATGAACTTGCCGGGGATGAACTGGTCGCGCGGCTTGTCGCGAAGGGCGTAGGAGCCGCCGTCGCCAAGGTGCACGATCAGCTTGTTGTCGCGGTCGAAGATCGTCACGCGGGCGTCCAGGTCCGGGATCACCATGTCCGCGGCGCGGGTATGGAAATGGCACGGGGAGCGGAGTTCATCCTTGATGAATCCCTTGTGGCGTCCGTCAAGGGAGAAGTACTGGAGGCGGTGGTTGGACCGGTCGGCGACGACAAGCAACGGCTCGGGGCCGCGCGCGTCCACCGTGATGCCGTGCGGGCAGTTCAGCTGGCCGCGCTCGGCGCCCGGGCCGCCGAAGGAGCCCAGGTACTCGGCCTTGGCGTTGTATCGGTGGACCCACGATTTGCCGTAGCCGTCGGCCACGTAGAAGTCGCCGCCGGGGGCGATGGCGATGTTGGTGGGCTTGAACTCGCCCGGGGTGTTGTAGAGGCCGGAGGCATCGGGGCAGGTCAGTTGCCAGACGCGCTGCCCGGCAAGGTCGGTCTTCTCCACGACGCCGCGCCGGAAGTCGCACAGGTACAGAAACTCCTGACCTCCTTCCTTGCTGAGGTGCAAACCGTGGGCGCCGCCCTTGAACTGCGGCCCCCAGGAACGGACGAACTTGCCGTCCGCATCGAAGACGACGAGGGCGTCGTCGCTCGTGCTGGCGGCGCCGACGGTGTGCTTGATGTAGATGTTCCCCTGCGCATCCTCGCACACGCCGTGGGTGTTGCCGTAGGCCATCCCAGCCGGCAGCGTTCCCCAGTCGTGGATGACCTGGTAGGTGTGGTCCCCCTGGCCCACGATGATGTCCCGCTTGCCTGACTTGTCGGCCGCCCGGAGGATTCGCGGCGCGGCCGTGGCGGCCAGGGCCCCGGCGCCGACCTGCAAGAGGAACGCCCGGCGCGAAGAACCGGCGGTTCCTGTTCGGCCGATGGACCTGCGAGTCATGGATCGCTCCCTTCTTCAAGGCCGCGCGGCGGCGAGCCGCCCGGGCTCGGTCGGTCCGGTGGCCGATCCGGGGCCGGTGCGCTGGCCGAGTATACTGTGCGGGCCAACAGATCGGCCACGAGGGAGCGGAAGGGGGGAGACAGGCTTCGGAGGGCACGGACGATGAAGGGGATCATCCTGGCCGGCGGTCTGGGGTCGCGGCTCAAGCCGCTGACGCTGGTGACGAACAAGCACCTGCTGCCGGTCTACGACCGGCCGATGATCTACTACCCGGTCCAGTGCCTGCTCAACGCGGGGATCCGCGACATCCTGATCGTCACTGGCGGCGAGCACGCGGGGGATTTCCTCAAGCTGCTCAAGAACGGCAAACAGCTGGGCGTGCGCCACCTGGAGTACGCCTACCAGGAGGGCGAGGGGGGGATCGCCGAGGCGCTGAAACTGGCCGAAGAGTTCTCCGACGGGGGCAAGGTGTGCGTGGTGCTGGGAGACAACATCATCGAGGGGAGCATCCGCAAGGCCTCGGGGAACTTCTTCACCCAGGCCAGCGGGGCCAAGCTCCTGCTCAAGGAAGTCCCGGACCCGCAGCGGTTCGGCGTGGCGCAACTGGACGGCGACGGCCCGCCGGCCAAGATCGTGACGATCGTCGAGAAGCCCAAGGACCCGCCGAGCAGCCTGGCGGTGACGGGGATCTACTTCTACGACAACGACGTGTTCGGGATCTGCAAGACGCTCGTGCCCAGCGGTCGCGGCGAACTGGAGATCACCGACGTGAACAACGCGTACCTGGCGCGCGGCGACCTGACCTACGAAGTGCTCGAGGGCTGGTGGACGGACGCGGGCACGTTCGAGAGCCTGCACCGGGCGAGCCGGTACGTGGCCGACGGCGGGGCCAACCACGTGGAGCCGCTTTCCGGGGCTCCGGCGGCGTCGGCCGGGAGCCGGCGCTAGGCGCGGGCCGAGCGGTCCGGCCCGGGGATGCACCGACGCGGAGACGGCGATGGGGATCGGCCTGCTGCGGGCATATCGGCGCGTGAGCGACGTGGCGGCGTTCCCGGCGTACGCACAGTTCTTCCTGCGCTCGGAGTGCGGGCGTGAGTACGGGGCGGGGCTGACGGAGAAGCTGCGGCTGGTGCGGCGCATCCGGCGGAACGTGCGCCGGATCGCCAGCGCGACGGGATGGCTGGAGCACCTGCTGCTGGTGGGCCGGGTGCTGTCGCTGCCGCGGGAACTCAAAGGGGACGTGATCGAGTGCGGGTGCTTCAAGGGCTCGAGCACGTCGAGCCTGTCGCTGGCGTGCCGGCTGACGGGGCGAGCGCTGATCGTGTGCGATTCGTTCGAGGGGCTGCCGGAGGTCGCGGCGCACGACGTGATGCACGTGAGCGAGCAACTCGGGCGATTCGAGACGTACCGGAAGGGGGACTACAGCGGAGCGCTCGAGGAGGTGCGGGCGAACATCCGCGCCAACGGCGATCTGTCGGTGTGCGAGTTTGTCAAGGGGTATTTCCAGGACACGCTGCCGGGCCTGGGCCGGACCGCGGCGATGATCTTCCTGGACGTGGACCTGCACGAGTCGTTGCGGGCGTGCCTGCTGGGGCTGTGGGCGCGCTTGAGCGACTACGGGTATCTGTACACCCACGAAGCGGCGCAACTGGATTATGTGTCGCTGTTCTTCGACCGGGAGTTCTGGTGGAAGAACTTCGGGTGCAAGCCGCCGGGGCTGATCGGGGCGGGATCGGGGCTGCCGGTGGGGATCGGCGAGGGGTGCGGGCTTGGCTATGCGCAGAAGCTGCCGGAGAAGCCGGCGTCGCCGGACGATCCACGGATGCGGCATTTCTGCGGGGATCCGGCGCAGCGGTCATGAGGGCTTGGGCGCAGGCCCCGATCGGTGTGCGGTGTGGCCCTTCTCGCGTAGGTAGCGATCGAGCCCCTCGGTCCAGTGGGGGATCGGGCCGATGAGGGACGCCAGCCTCGAGTTGTCGAGTACGCTGAAGGCCGGCCGCTGCGCGGGCAGCGGGTAGGCGGTGGCGGGGATGGGCTCGACCACGGCCTCCACGCCGCTGCGCTCGATGATCCGGGCCGCGAACTCGTACCACGATGCGTGGCCGCTGTTGACGGCGTGGTACGTGGCCGCGGGGAGTCGGCGGGAGACGGCCTCGAGGATCGCCCACGCCGCGTCGGCGGTGGAGGTGGGGGACATCCACTGATCGCCGATGACCCTCAAGCGGCCCTTCTCGCGTCCGAGGCGGATCATGGTCTCGACGAAGTTGCCGCCCTTGCCGCTGGCGCCGGCGACGCCGAAGAGGGACGCGACCCGGAAGATCAGCACGTCGTCGTGGGCCGCGCGGGCCATGCTCTCGCCCATGGCCTTGGTCGCGCCGTAGACGTTGAGGGGGCCGATCGGGTCATCCTCCGTGTAGGGGCGCCGCGAGCGGCCGTCGAAGACATAGTCGGTCGAAATGTGAACAAAGCGGACCCCTTTGGCGGCGCAAGTCTTCGCCATGGCCCGGACCGCGAAGGCGTTCACGGCGACCGCGTGCGGCGCGTTGGACTCGACCTCGTCGGTCTTGTGGTAACTGGCGCAGTTGATGAGAGCGTCGAACGTGTGCCGGTCGAGGGTCGCGGGGATCGACGCGACATCCATCACATCCAGCTCCTGGCGCGTCACCGGCACGATCGTGATGGCGGGCGAGTGGGACGCGGCGCGACGGGCGAGGTCGTGCCCGAGCTGGCCGTTGGGGCCCAGGAGCAGGATTCTCATCGCTTGGGCCCTCCGGGCCGGGAATCGCACCGGCCCGCGCGATCAGCGGTCGATATCGAGGATCCCGCCGTACATCTCGGTGCGCTTGATGATGGCGTGCCAGTCGCGCAGGTCCTTGTACCACTGGAGGGTGATGGTCCTGGGCACCTTCTCGAGCTCGCCGGACTCGATCTTGGGGTAGATCTCCCGGACGCCGTCCTCGGCGGTCTGGGTCGCCCTGTACCCCAGGGCCTCGATCTTGTCGAAGCCTACGCAATAGGAGCGCCGGTCCGGGTCGCCGTACCACTCGATCTCGACCTTGCGGGGCAGCGTCCTGGCGACGAGTTCCGCCAGCGGCTTGAGCTGGTAGTTGTTCGCCGCCGACCCGACATTGAAGATCTGGCCGTTGATCTTCGCGGCGTCGGGGAACTCGAGCATGAAGATCTGAGCGGCCGCTGCGTCGCGGACGTGGACCATGGCGCGCCATTGCGTGCCGTCACGGAGCAGGGGCAGCTTGCCGGTCTTCCAGGCGCCATAGGTCATGCCGTTGATGGCAAGGTCCAGGCGCATGCGCGGCGAGTAGCCGTAGACCGTCGCCTGGCGCAGCACGACGGCGACGAAGCCGTTGCCGGCGAGGGGGAGGATGTCTTCCTCGGCGCGCCGGTTGGCCTTGGCGTAGGTCGTCAGCGGGTTGATCGGGTCGCTCTCGTTGCACTTCGTGTCGCCCTCCTGAAAGCCGTAGATGCTGCACGACGAGGGCAGGACATAGCGCCGCACGCCCGCCTGCTTGGCGAGCCTGGCCGCGCGGGCACGGGCCTCGTGGTTGATCTGCCACGTGGCCTGCTCGAAGAGCTCGCCGCTGGGGTCGTTGCTGACGGCGGCCAGGTCGATGACGAAGTCGCAACCCTCGAAGTGCCGGGGAGCAAGCCGGCGAACATCCTCCTGGATGTGCTCGAGCCCCTGGCGTTCGGGGAGAAGCTCGGGGCCGAAGAAGAAGCGGTCGATGGCGCGGACGGCGTATCCGCGCTCCAGCAGCATCGGCACGAGCGTGGTACCGATGTAACCGCCGGCACCGGTGACCAGAACGCGTGTCATGGGCTTGGTTCCATTGGCTGCCCCCTCCGGGCCGCGCGGGCCTAGGCGAAAACCGGCCCCAGATCGGCGAAGCGCGGCTGCGCCTTGTCCTTGTCGGAAAGGATCGCCTCATGGGGCGCGATGGGCCAGGCGATGCCGAGCCCGGGATCGTTCCAGAGCACCCCGCGGTCGTGCGCGGGCGAGTAATAGTTCGTGACCTTGTACAGGACCTCGGTGTTCGGCTCGAGCGTCACAAACCCGTGCGCGAAGCCGATGGGGACGAGCATCTGCTTCCAGTTCTCCGCGCTGAGCTCGACGGCGACGTGCTTGCCGAACGTCGGCGACGAGCGCCTCAGGTCCACGGCGGCGTCGAAGATCCGCCCCCGGATCACTCGGACGAGCTTGTCCTGGGCGAAGGGGGGGACCTGGAAGTGAAGCCCGCGGATGACGCCGCGCTGCGCCGAGAGCGAGTGGTTGTCCTGGACGAACGTCAGGTCGATGCCGGCCTTGGCCAGTTGCTGGCGGTTGTAGGTCTCAGAGAAGAACCCGCGCTGATCGCCGAACTTTTTCGGCACGAGGATCTTCACGCCGGGAATCGCGGTGTCGGTGATTTCCATGCTGGTCACACACTCCGGCGGGCCCCGGACACAGGGGTGGGCGATCGTATCGGTCGCGCCGGGGAGTGTCAAGATTTTGCACTCGCCGCGGCGCCTGCGCCGGGCACGTGCCGCGGCAGAATCGAGTTCGGGCCGGATTCGGGAGGGCCTGGCCCGCTTCATCCGTGCCGCCTCGCGCCGCCCGGCCGGTCGCGACGCGCCGTCAAACCCCGGCCGGGATGCCGACGACGCCGGCGACCTGTTCGGCGATGAAGCGGCCGATGGCGATCGACGCCGTCGCCGCCGGGGAGGGCGCGTTGAGCACGTGCACCATCCGCTCGGCGGTGACGATGTGAAAGTCGTCGAGGAGTCGGCCGCGGGGGTCCACCGCCTGCGCTCGCACGCCGGACCGGGCCGGGACCACATCGGCGCCGGTGAGTGCCGGGATGAGCCGGCGGAGGTCCGCGACGAATCGGCGCTTGCTCAGCGATCGCTTCAGTTCCATGATCCCGGTCCGCCATTGCCTCCGCGACATCCGCCAGAAGCCGGGATAGGCCACGAGGCCGACGGTGTCGCGCACGGAAACGGTTCGCCAGGAATAGCCGTGACGGGCCAGCGCCAGTACCGCGTTGGGCCCCGCTTCAACGCCACCCCCCACCATGCGCGTGAAGTGCACCCCCAGGAATGGAAACCGGGGATCCGGGACCGGGTAGATCAGGTTCCTGACGAGCCCGCGCTTCGATTCGACCAGGTCGTAGTACTCGCCGCGGAACGGGACGATCCGCACGCCGGGATCGACGCCGCAGAGGCGGGCGACGCGGTCGCACTGCAGACCGGCGCAGTTCACGATGGCGCGGGCAAGGACCTCGCCGTTGCCGGTGTGAAGGGCGAACCCCTCGTCCCCGGCGCGTCGCTGGACGCGGGTGACGCGGGCCCCGGTGCGGACCTCGCCGCCGTGGGCGCGGACATCGGCGGCCATAGCCCGGGTCACGCCGGGGAAATCGACGATCCCGGTGATCGGGACGTGGAGGGCGGCAATGCCGCTGGCGTGGGGCTCGTGCTCGCGGATCTGATCCGCGGTCAGCCGGCGCAAGTCGGCCAGGCCGTTGGCCCGGCCGCGGCGCTCCAGCTCCTCGAGGCGGGGCAACTCGGATTCGTCGAGGGCGACGACGAGTTTGCCGCAGCGCTCGTGGCGCACGCCGTGCTCGGCGCAGAACCGGTACATCGCGTCGCGCCCCAGGGCGCAGAGCCGGGCCTTCAACGAGCCGGGCTTGTAATAGAGCCCCGAATGGATCACGCCGCTGTTGTGGCCGGTCTGGTGCGCGGCCAGTTCGGATTCGGCTTCGAGCACGACCAGACGGACACGGTGGCGCTCGGCCAGCGCCATGGCGGAGGCCATGCCGACAATGCCGCCACCGATCACGGCGGCGTCGAACTGTGGTGTGCGCGGGGCCATACCGGGTGCGGACAGCGGACGCTGCCGGCGGAACGGGCGAATCATACCCGTTGACGCGCACCCCCGGTGCGAGAGACTCAAAGGGAGACCGCCTGAGAGTGGCAATCCGCGCGCCGGCCCGTGAAGTTGCGATGCCGTGCTGATGCGCCTGTCAGGCCTTGGTCAGCGTTCGCCGCCGAACGTAGCCCAGCGCCATGACCCCCGCCAAGCCCACCGCGCCCGCCCACGCCGCCGGGGGCAAGGGAATGACCGTCAGTTGGTCCTGGTGGTTGGAGCCGTCCGAGCCATACAGGTTCAGTACCCGCACACGGCCGATCGTATTCCAGCCGTTGAGGACGGCGTTGTCGGCCGCGGCGACGAGGAAGTTGTTGGCGCCGACACGGTTGCCATTGGAGTCCACCTCCTCCTCGATCCACCAGATGGCGTCCTGGAGGTTGCCGGCGGACGCGTTGCTCGTCGGGCTGTAGCCGCCCGCCCCGGGCTGGAGACCGAGGTCACCTGCCCGGAAGTGCGTATACAGCCAGGCGGTGCGGATGTCCAGGGGGTCCCCCAGCAGGCCAACGCCCCCTTGGATCGCGCGATTGTTGATAACGGTCGTATAGATGTTGCCCGGACTGAATGTCTCCAGATACTCCATGCAGAACGTCTGGAATGACGGCGGGGACACCGTGTCGATCACACCGTTGTCGCCACTGATCGAGACCGCCTGGAACTGGCCGCCCACACCCGAGCGGTAGTTCCCGAGGTTGAGTTGGATGGTGCCGGCGGAGGCGCCCTGGGCGGCCAGATCGGCCAGCAACACACCTGCGGCCAGCATTGAAAGTTTCATCTGAGATTCCCTTTGACCCACGATCGCCAGAGATCACGATCCAGACCGAGCGGCGGCAGGGCGACGGGCCTGCGATGCCCGTTCAGCGCCCGGCGCGCCGCCGCAGGCGGCCCAGGCCGCTCAACGCGCCAAGCATGCCGAGGCCGGTGTACGCGGCCGGCGGCAGCGGGATGGTGATCTGGGCCGTCGTGCCGGTGGCGGCGGCTGAGAAGTCGCCGGCAAAGAAGCCGGCGACGTTGGCGGTCAGTTGGACGATCGCACCGTTGTACGGGCTTGCCGGCAGACCCGACATGCTCCAGGAACCCGTGTTCGAGCCGTTGAACGTTGCGTCCAGCGTGCCGTTGTCGTTGATCGAGACGCCGCTGAGCGTGCCGACAAAGGCCAGGAACCCGCCCGACAGGCCCCAGGTGCCGCCCAGGCTCCCAGTGATCGTGTCGCCGTCGGCATCGGTGGCGGTGAACGTGCCGGCGCCGGTGCCGGTGCTGGTCCCGTGGGTAACGGCCATGCTCAGCACGAAGTCCGACAGGTCCGCGCCGCTGACGAAGCCCGGCTGGAAGTCCGCGGTGCCGACCGGGCTGACGACCCGGGACACGTCTCCGGAACTGTGCAACAGGCCCGCGTCCACCGCGAAGGCGCTGAACGTCCCGGTCGTCGCACTGCTGGACGCATAGTTGCCGCTCAGGTCGGCGTACGTCACTGTCACCAGCGTCGTGTCCGCGCTGGCGGCGCCGGCAAGGGCAAGGCTCACGCCTGCAACGAGAATGGGGGTGTACATACGCTAACTCCTCTGCAGGCTTCGCCTGCGAACAAATATGCCGGCGGCGGTCATCCCGAGGCCACCGATAGCAAGATACGCCGCGGGTGGCGGCGGCACGGCGACCACCTGAGCCGTCACACCGGTGACCTGATCGCTGAAGTTGCTTGCGAAGAACGTCTTCTGCTGCGCGGTCAACTGAACGATCGCGCCGCTGTACGGGGACGGCCCGGGCAGGGAGGAGATCGTCCAGGATCCGCTCTGCGAGCCGTTGAACGTGTCGTCCGTCGCGCCGTTGTCATGCACAATAACGTTGCCCAGCGTGCCCACGAACGCGAGGAAGCCGCCGGCGATCGACCAGCTGCCGGCGAGGCCGCCGGTGATCGTGTCGCCGTCATGGTCGGTGGCCGTGAACGACCCGACACCGGTGCCAGTCGTGCTGCCGTGGACGACCGCCATGTCCAGGACGAAGTTGGCGAAGGGCGAGGCGGCGACGAAGCCGGGTTGGAAGACCGCCTTACCTCCCGGCGACACCAGGCAGCTCACCGCCCCAGCGCTGTTCAGGTTACCGCCGCTGACGGCGTGGGCGTTGAACGAGCCGCTGGTCGCGTCAGCGGCTGTGTAGTTGCCGCTCAGGTCCGAGTAGGTGAGCGTCAGGATGACGTTGTCGGCGCGCGCCGCCGTCGCCAGCCCCACGATCGCCAATATTCCCATGACTACGTTCTTCATCACGGCATTCCTGGCCCGGCAAATCTCTCGTCCAATGCGCTCCGCGATGCAGACTCCGCGCGGCAAGCCAGGTCCACAGGCGTCACGCCGGAGGGCCGGTCGTTTCGACTCCATTCACGCACGCAAGTGCCCGCGCCGACGGATGTACCCCAGCCCCATCACGCCCACGAGAGTCCCCAGTCCGGCGTACACGGCGGGCGGGAGCGGGATCACCGCCGGCCCGAGCGCCCATTCCTCGTACCCGTCATTGTTGGGGTTGGGAACTCCGAAGTGGGAGTAGAGGTAGACGAACGTGCTGGCGCCGGCGCCCCCGAAGTTGGAGACCGGGACGAACATCCGCATGTCGCCCTGGCCGCTGCCGCTGTCCAGGTTGTAGTTCAGTTCCACGCGGTTGTCGTCCCCCGCGCCCCCGTCCATCTGGTAGCGGGACGTGCCCAGCGCACTGAGCGTCGTCGTGGTGTGGCCTCCCACGGTGTCGGTGTAGATCTGCACGTCGTCGAGGCTCAGGAGCGGATTCGCGGCCTGCTGGTTGATGTCCAGGTTGAACTGGTAGTAATCGACGCCGCCGATAGTCACCACGGGCACGGCGCCGAGCGTCAGGTCGCGCGTGAACGTGGGGCTGGTATTCTCGTCGAACGCCACGGGCCGGCCCGACGTGTTATAGCCCCGCTCGACGGTGTTGTTCGTCGCAATGCGCACGAAGGAGTCGATGACGCCCGAGCCGGCGGGCCGGAAGTCGGCGTTCTCGAAGATCGCACTGTGGATGACACCCGACTGGCCGCCGAGCGTCAGATCGACGACCGTGTCCGCCCAGACTGCCGAGCCTGCTAGCAGGCTCGCGCCCGTAAAAAC
>JBGPGM010000006.1:0-15704 GCA_041483855.1 Phycisphaerae bacterium
CCTTGTAGATCTGGTCGCTGCCGTTGGCCTGGCACGCTGCGTTGGGGGCTCCATCGGTCGTCGCCTGCCGGGTGTCGAAAGCGAAAGTGTTGTACCCCGATATCGGCGTTGCAGAGGCGCACCAATCGTTCGGCTGCGCCACCGCCGCGGACGCCAGCGCCACGGCGATGCCCGCGGCGAGGGCCCCGTTCCGCCAGAAGGTGCTCATGTGCCTTCTCATGATTGGATCGTATCCCGGCGACCCCCGAGCCTCAGCAACCCGCGAAGAACGCGGTGAGGAAGTCGAAGAAGTCCTGGCTGTTGACGACGCCGTCGAAGTTGAAGTCGGCGCTGGGGCTGCCGTTGAAGAACGCGGTCAGGAAGTCGAAGAAGTCCTGCGAGTTCACCACGCCGTCTTGGTTGAAGTCCGCGTGGCACTCGCACTCGTCGGGGATGCCATTGTGGTTGTGGTCCTGGGACGTGCCCGCGGCGATGTCGCACTCGTCGGCCACGCCGTTGTGGTTGCAGTCGGTAAAGCCGCTCATCGGCGGCACGGCGAATGTGATGCTCAGCACGGGCCCGTTGCGCCCGTCGTCGGCCTCGGCGGACCAGAACTCCAGGCCGCTGTTGTTCACGTTGCCCGAGATCTCCAGGCAGTGCCCGAAGTTCCGCTCCGGGTTGTCGAACCAGAGGCGGAAAGCGTCCGTGATGCCGCCGCCGGCGAAGACGACGCGCTGGTCCAACGCGCCGACCGACGTGATCGCGTCCACCGAACCGGAGACGTCGAAACTCCCGGTCGGGTAGTACTGGCCGATCACGGCCCCGTTGCCGCCGACGGCCGCGGCCCCCGGCGCGTGCCACGGGAGCGTCGGGTACATCGAGTAGGCGTTGGTGAGCGAACCGGGGCACGAGACGCAGCCGTCCGCGGGCGGCTCCTGCCAGGGGCGGAAGCAGCGGCGCACCTCGACCGTGTTGCGCCCGCCAAAGTCGGGCAGGAGGGAATACCGGGCGTCGAGGATGGCCGCGGAACTGGTGACGCCGCAGACGCCGGTCAGGGTGGGTATGAAGTCGAAACGGACAAACCCCTTCTGCTCGGGCAAGGTGCCGGGGTAGAGCATCAGGTGGGTATGGGAGAGGGTGGAAGAGCCGGGGACGAAACTGGCGTCCTGGGCCACACCGGGGAAGGTCTCATCGCCGACGTTGCCGAAGGTGACGGTGATGGAGCCGTTGAGAATGAACGAGGGGCGGTTGGCCGGGTCGTTCACGTCCAGGACGTTGTTGGTCCCGCCGCCGGAGACGACGCCGGCGACATCCTGGATGGGCCCGGGGACGAGGGTGTAGGTGACGGGGCAGCCGTAGTAGTGCAGAGGCACCGTCAGCCGCACGCGGTTGCCCAGGGCGGTGTTGACGACGGCCGCGCTGGGCTGGATCGTCGCCGTGCCGTCGGTCAGCGTGTAGTTGGCCACGTCGCCGGCGGTGGCGGGGTCAACGGTCTCGCTGAAAATGACCTCGACGGCGCTGGTGCTCACGGGCTTCATGGCGACGATGCGCGGCGGGCTCGTGTCGGCCAGCGGCGCAATCCCCTCGGACGCCATGTCACCGTCCAGGGAGTTGAGGAACGCCGCCAGGTCGCGCCGCTGGTCGCGGCTCAGGACGCTGGTATCGCCGTGCACGTGGGGGGCGGCGCGCGAGGCGTTGAGCACGTCCATCATCGAGTAACCGGACTGGCGGTTGAGGGTCGGGCCGCCGGTGATCTGGCGAAAGGGGGGCTCGGCCCAGGCGCTGACGAGGCTCGGTGTGTTGAAGGGCGGGCCCTGGTGTTCCGGCGCCGGGGCGAAGCCGCCCACGTCGTGGAAGTTCATGTCCGTGAACGTTGGGGCGGTGTGGCAGGAGTTGCAGCCCGCGTCGAACATGCTGCCGGGCGCGGCCTTGTAGATTGCCGCGCCCCGAACGGCCGCTTCCGTCAGGGCGGCTCCCAGGCCGCGGGCAGGGCTGCGCATAACGGGCTGGAGGCTCAGGACGTACGCGGCCATGGCGTCGAGCTCGGGGCTCAGCCCGCTGTTGGGCGCGCCCAGTTCCGGGTTGGGCGCGGGGATGAAGCCGGTGCCGCCCATCATGACGCCGCGGTAGGTGAAGTCGAAGTCCTGGAGTTCATCGCGGTCGCCGGCGCGGTGGAGCTGGCCGCGCCCGCCGACCGGCGGGCCGAAGGACAGGAACTGGCCCGTGAGGTGCATGGTCTTGCGGGTGCCGGCGCCGAGCTGGGCGAACCCCCACTGGAGGCCGTCGGTCTCGGCGCCGGGGTGGCAGGAGGCGCAGGCCATTTTCTGGTTGACGCTGGCGCGCGGGTCGACGCTGGTGTGGAAGAAATGAGCGCCGGCGGTGAACAAGGGCGGCATGGGGTCGGGCGTGTTGGGGGTGACGGGGATGCGGGATTCTTCCGCGTGGGTGGCCAGGTCGATGACCGACAGGTCGCGGGAGAGGAAGTTGAGGACATAGACCTTCGCCAGCGTCGGCGAGGCGACGATGCCGATGGGCAGGTCGCCGACGTCGACCTCGGTCAGGGGGTCGGCGCCGGCGGGCCGGTCGGGCGTGGTGCTGGTGGGGAAGATGAGCACGTCGTTGCTCTGCGAGTTGGCCATGTAGGCCATCGAGCCGTCGGCGCTGAAGGCGATGTCGGCGGGGCCGGAGATGCGCGCGTCCCAGCCCGGGCCGATGAGCGTGTTGTTGCTGCGGTGCGCGTAGACGGCGGTGAAGACGATCCGGTTGTCGGGGTCCACCTGCTGCGTCGTCAGGTTCACCTTGTGCAGCCCCGCCTGGATGCTGCAGTCGGGCGTGAACTGGTTGGTGTGGAAGTTCTGGTACTGCACCGGCAGCCACAGCTCGTTGCCGCCGGGCAGTTGGGCGATGTGGGCGCGCGGCAGGATGTAGCCGCCCTCGGGGATGGGCACGGGGTCGGACGGGATGTCGGTGAGGAACTTGGGATTGGTCGAACGCAGCGGGACGGTCGCGGCGATGGTGTTCGTGAGCGTGTCGATGGCGGTGACGTAGGAGTTCTCGCCGTCGGTGAACTGGTGGGCGACCCAGGCGCGGTTCGGGGTGGTGACGTAGGTGACGGAGAAGGGGTGGGGCATGACGTTCGTGATCGTGCGCAGCAGCGCCCGCCCGGGCACGTCGATGACCGCGACGGCCCCCGAGCGGTAGAGGGCCACGAGGGCCGTCGTGCCGCTGGGCGAGATGGCCACGCCCAGGGGGCCGCTGCCCCAGGGAAGTCCGACCGTGCCGATGACGGCTCCGCTGGCGGCGTCCAGCACGTAGAGGTGGTCGGATTCGTTGGCCGAGACCCACACTTCGGCGCCGCCGGGGGCGATAGCCAGCGCCTTGGGCGTGTGCTTCTCGCGGGTCACCGGGAGTGGGAACTGCGCCACCGTGCCGTCGGACACCTGGATACGCGAGACCGAGTCGTGGTCCGGATTGACGACCCAGACGAACTGGCCGTCGGTGGTAATCTGGATAGGGCCGCTCTTGTTGAGGATGGCGCCCGCGCCCCAGGCCTGCCGAGCGGCGCCCACGCCCAGCGCCACCATCAGCATCATGAGCACGTTGCGAAACGCTCGCAGGGGCTTTCTCGACACCTCTCTCCCTTTCGACTCCGCGGACCAACCGAGCCGTGCTCCCATGCCGTGAGCGACGCCATCAGATACGGACGTGGGCGGGGCCTGGGTGCGGACGCGGCACCGATAGGCGCCGCAGCGTGAGCGCCCCGAAACACACCGTGATACCGGTCGCGGTTCCCTCGCGAGGTACGTCCGAACCTGGATTCCCCAGATTACCTCCCAGGCATGGGTTCGTCGAGCGATTTCTCTGAAATTTGGACGCAGGAAGAGGCGGAACCCCGGATCATTCCCCCAGACCTGCGCGGCACTCTCCTATTTGGCGACAGACAGAATGTTAGGTATGTGTTCTAATCGCGCCGCACGGTCACATATGGATAGCCTTGCCCTCTGCCGCCAGCGCGGCCTCGTGGACCGCTTCGTGCATCGTCGGGTGAGCGTGGATCGTGCAGATCAGTTCCTCGGTCGTCGCCTCCAGGCGGCGGGCCAGCGTCAGTTCGGCGATCAGTTCCGTCGCCTGGTCGCCCATGATGTGGGCCCCCAGGATCTCGCCGCGCGGCAGGGCACGGATGATCTTGACCATGCCGTCGGTGTGGGCCGCGGCGATCGCCTTGCCGTGGGCCTGGAATGGATAACTCCCAACGGCGTAGTCCTTGCCCTTGACGAGCCCGTCGGCGATGAGTTTCTGCTCGGTGAAACCGACGCTGGCGACCTGCGGGACGCAGTAGGTGCAGCCGGGGATGACGGTGTAGTTGATGGGGATGGGCTCGTGCCCGCCGGGAAGCTTGCCGGCCCTCCAGGCGATGCGCTCGACACACGTCACCGCCTCCTCCATAGCCACGTGGGCCAGCCACGGCGGGCCAATCACGTCGCCGACGGCGTAGACACCGGACAGGCCGGTCTTGTAGTCGATCGCTTCGTCCTTGGTCCTGCCCGGGACGAAGTCGGTGACGATGTGATCGCGCTCGATCCTCAAGCCCAGCGACGGGTCGCACAGGCCGTCGGTCCGCCCCTTGACGCCCACGGCCAGCAGCAGGCGGTCCGCCTCGATCACTTCTTTCTTCGACTCGTCCGCCTTGCCGTCCATGAACGGCGCGATCGTGACCTTCACTCCGTCCTTGGTCTTCGCGACGGCGGTCGTGGTCGTCGAGGTGAGGATCTTCATGCCGTGCTTCTTGTAGAGTTTCTCCAGGGCCGCGCTGATGTCCTTGTCCTCCACCGGCAGGACGGCGGGGAGCATCTCGATGACGGTGACCTGCGCACCCATGGCATGGTAGAAGTAGGCGAACTCCATGCCGATGGCGCCGGCGCCCACGACGACCAGGCGCTTGGGCATGTGCTTGTTGTACATCGCCTCGCGGGCACCCCAGATGCGGTCACCGTCGAAGCGCGCGAAGGGCAGGTCGCGGGCCACGCTCCCGGTGGCCACCAGGACATTCTCGGCGGTGATCGTCTGGATCGTCTTGCCGGGCTTGGCCGGAGCGCTGGTCAGTTCCTCCTGGACCTGGCACTCCTGGACCTCGACGGCGCAGGGCTTTCGGGCGGTGCCCGTGCCGGCGGCCGCGCCGACGATCTTGGCGTTGCCGACAAGGTGCGTGATCTTGTTCTTCCTGAACAGGAACTCGATCCCCTTGCTGAGTTTACCGGCCGTGTCGCGGCTGCGCCCGATGATGCGGTCCCAGTCCAGTTCGACGGACCCGGCGATCTTGAGTCCCCAGAAGGCCTGGTCCTCCTTGGCCCGCATACGCTCGACGAGTTCGGCATTGCTCAGCAGGGCCTTGGACGGGATGCAGCCCCAGTTGAGGCACACGCCGCCGAGCTTGGCCCGCTCGACGCACGCGACCTTCATCCCCAGCTGGGCCGCGCGGATCGCCCCGACATATCCCGCCGGTCCGCCGCCGATCACGATCAGGTCAAAGTGCTGGTCTGCCACGCCGTAGTCCTTGGTTCGGTGTCAAGCCGGTCCGAATTGGGCCAGCAGTATAGGGTTGGCCGATGGCGATTCGATTCGGCGAGCAAGGGGGCATCGCGCCGGCATCACGGCGCCGCCGCGGACTCTCCCCCCTCGGGTCGGCGCTATCCTCTCTTTCCCGCGGATGACCACGCCATCGCCTCCACCCCGTCGAACCCTCGCCCAACCGGCGACCGTGACCGGCCCGACCCTCTTCACCGGCGTCCGGGCCACGCTGACCGTCCGCCCGGCGCCTCCACACACCGGCATCGTCTTCCGCACCGGCGCCCACACCTCGATCCCGGCCCTGGCCTCCCACATCGTGCCCGAATCGCGCCGCACGGTCCTGGCCGTTGACCCGGCCGACCCCTTCAGCCCGCGCGTCCAAACCGTCGAGCACATCCTCTCCGCCCTGGCCGGCCTTGGCATCACCGACACGATCCTCGATCTCGACGGGCCCGAGGTCCCCATCGGGGACGGCTCGGCCAAGCTCTTTACCGACGCCCTGGCCGCGGCCGGGATAGTGCCGCTCGCACCTGCCCCCGCGCCAACCAGCCCGACGCCCGAACCGCGCCACGGCACGATCCGTGTGCGTGAGCCGTTCTTCCTGGAGGAGGACGACGGGCGGATCGAGGCCTCGCCGCCGGCCAACGGCGAACTCGAACTGACGTACGATCTGGACTACGGCCCCGACTCACCGATCCCCGCCCAGACCGCCTCGCTCCACTTCGCCGGGCCCGGCGCCGCGGCTTCCTATGTCGAATCCATCGCCCCTGCGCGGACCTTCTGCCTTCTCGACGAGGCACAGGCCATGCGCAAGATGGGCCTGTTCAGGCACCTGGATCCCAGCGACATGCTCGTCATCGGGCCGCGCGGCCCCATCGACAACACCTACCGCTTCGCCAACGAGCCGGCCCGGCACAAGCTGCTGGACCTGCTGGGCGACCTCTCCCTCGCCGGGGGCGCAATTCATGGACGCATCAGGGCCTACCGCTCCGGGCACACCCTCAACCACGCCATGGCCCGCGCCTTGGCCGCGCTCGCAGACAGGCGCTGACCGATCCCCCACCGCACGCAACTCCTGCCCCGGCAAGGGTTAGAATGGACGGTTCGGCTCTCTGAATCGCCCCCGCCCCTGGTAACGCGCGTCTTCTCCGCGGCGTAGAACCACCACATGGCCCACCGCCCGCACGCACCCCCGATGGAGCGACCGCCCATGATCGGACGGATCGGACGGATCGGACGGATCGGACGGATCGGACGGATCAGTCGCGTCAGCCGCGGGTTCACGCTCATCGAGCTGCTGGTGGTCATCACGATCATCTCGATCCTCGTCGGCCTGACCCTCCCCGCCCTGGGCAAGGCCCGCGAGGCCTCGCGCCGCGTCAAGTGCCTGACCAACCTGATGGGCTTCGGCAGGGCCTTCCAGCTGTACCTCAACGACAGCAAGGACCTGCTCCCCTACGTCCTGCCCTTCTACGACACCCATTTCCCCCACAACCCCCAGGACCCGCAGTTGCTCGATGTGTTGGGCGACTATCTGGAAGTGCCCGCGCCTTACTACAACGAGACGGGCGAACTGGTCGTCTACGAGCCGTACCTGTGCCCCTCGGACGTTGAAGACGACGCCGGCCGGCGCACGGGCCTGAGTTACGAGTACTGGGCAGGGGGGCTCATGCTCCTCCGCGAACTGGCCTACGACGACCACAACCCGCGCCCCACCGTCACGCGGTTCTACGAACTCAAGAACCTGTCCGTGCGCATGCCCGTCATGGCCGACGCCAACCCTTGGCACAAGGGCGGCAGATACAAGCAGAACGCCCTCTACTTCGACGGCTGGCGCGCCGATTGGCTCAGCATGGACCCCAACTCCCAGTTCCCGCCCCCGCCCTGAACGGACGCGAATGACTGAACCGACCCCGCCGCACCCATCCGCCCCGTCGCTGGAACCGCTCCTGGCGCCCGAGCCCGCCGGGCCCGGCACGCCCGCGCCCGCCGGCGCCGGCCAGGCCAGGATGTGGGCCGCCATGACCAGGCTGCGCACCGCCGAGGAGCGCAAGTGGCTCCGGCGCGTCGGCTTGTTCACGCTCGCCTTGGTCGTCCTGGGCGGCGGCGCCGTCACCGTCCTGGCCCTCATGCCCCGGCGCGTCCCCGATTACCTCAACGACAACATGGAGCAGGTCCTCGACTTCACGCTCCTGTCCGACGACTTCAACAAGCTCCCCATCGACCGCCGGTTGGCGCTGCTGCAGGACTTCATCCAGCGCCTCAAGTCCATGTCCTCCGACGACTCAGCCCTGCTCGCACAGTTCGCCGCCAGCATCCGCGAGCAGATGCGCCGGCAGCTGGAGCAGAACATCAAGCGCCTGGGCATGGACATGATGGACAAGTACGCCAGGGACTATGCCGGCGTCCCGCCCGAAGACCAGCCCGGCTTTCTCGACAAGACCGTCCTCGAGTTGACCCGGATGATGGAGCAGATTTCCGGCGAGAAGAGCGGCCTGCCCGACGACGATGACGCCCGCCTCGCGGCCCTCAAGAAGCAGGCCCAGCGCGACCAGGAGCGCTTCCGCCAGCGCGCCCCCGCGCAGATGGACCCCCAGCGCGTCGCCGGATTCGTCGGCTTCCTCCAGCGCGACTCCGCCAAGGTCGCTAACCCCGCCGAACGCGCCCGCGTCACCAAGTTCATGCGCGACATGACCCGCCACCTCCGCGGCGAGGACCCCTCCACCGGCAAGCCCGTCGACGGGCCCCGTTAGCGACGCCCAGCCGAGGCCGCCCGGACGCCGTGCCGGTCGCGTCACGCCCAAGACGAAAGAACCCGCCGAAAGGGCGGGTTCACTTGGAGTCTTGATGGGCCGCGGCGTCCCTAGGAACGCCGGGCCCTGCGGAGCATGGAGAGGCCGCCAAACCCCAGCAGCGCCAACGCGCCGGCGGGGGCGGGGATGATCTCCCAGACGCTCGTGGCGCCCACGGAGTCATTGGCCGTCAGGATGAAGTGCCACTCATCGCTCATGCTGCCCACGGGCGGGACAATCGGCAGGTACAGCCCGCCGCCCGGCACAGCCTGGTTGGCGCTGGCCGACCCACCGGGATCCGCGGCGATGAGCAGAGGGAGGATACTGGCGAAGAGCGTGCCGCCGGGGGCCTGGCCGTTGTAAACCGTCAGGAAGGAGCCGCCCGCCGGCCCCAAGCCATGGAACTGCGCGCCGTTGCCGTTCTGGTCGGTGATGCCCACCGCCCCGCTGGTGCGTCCCGCCGCGCCGACGGGCGTGAACCCGAACACCGCGCTGTCCACCGTAAACGTCGTGTCCGACCCGCCGGCCACGAAGGTGAAGCCGACGCTGATCAGGTTGGCCAAGGTGCCGTTCTGTGGGCGGATGATCGTGCTCATCGCGCTGATCGACGCGATCACGTTCGGCCCGTTCATGATGTTGACGGACGCCGGCAGCACCCACATCGCCCCGCCGCCGGGCAGCGGGGTCGCGGACGCGAGCGGCACCGAAAACGTTCCCGTTCCACTGGCGTTTGTCGCCGTGACGAGCAGGATTGGATCCGAGATGCTGGCCGAGGCGGACGCCACCGCCGCAAAGGCCGCGGCCCCAGCGAGCACCCGCCACGGAACCCCCTTGCCGCTCATCTGAACCACCGAGTCAGTTCTGGATAGCCCGATCATAAGAGTCGCCTTTCCTTCCGGGTCGCCCAGTGTCAAAGGGGGAATATCGAGGACGTCCTTCGATCAGTGCCGACGCCGACGGGCCGCTGCCAAGCCACCGAGCCCCAGGAGCACCAGGGCCCCGGGCGCCGGAACGGCCTGAACGCGGAAGGTGCTGGTCTGGCTCGCCAGATCGTTGGCGGTCAGAACGAAGTTGAAGCGCGAACTGATGTTGTTGACCGTGCCGACGATCGGGACGTACAGGCCCAGGCCCGGGAACGCCTCCGACGCGCTGGCCGAACCTCCCGGAACGGCTGTGCCGACCGCGGCCGCCAAGAGGTCGTGGAACGAGGTGCCCGAGGGGGCCAAGCCGTTGTATTGTGCGCTGTACATCCCGCCGCTGACAGGCGATGCCGAAACGCCGTTCCCGTCGAGGTCGGACACCTCCATGGTGGCCGAGTTGCGCCCCTCGGCAACGGTGATGGGCGGGAAGGACACCAACGCCGACGTGACCGTGACGTTCGTCATCGTGGCGCCGGCCACGACACTGAAGTTCAGCGACACATCCGGGTCCTCGTGCACAACCAACGACGCCGACCGGCAGGTCGCAATCAACGCCCCGCTCTGGCTGCGCATCTCGAACGGGACGATGATGCCCCACGAGTACGTCCCGTCCATATCCCGGTAGCCATAGCCGTCGTGCAACGTGCCGAAATAGTCGGCAGTGCCCAGCGCGCTCGTGGCCTGGATATGGAAGACGACCTCCGAGATATCCGCGCGGACCGCCGTGCTGCCGGCCAGTGCGACGACCGCGGCCGCCACAGCAGGCACCGTTGATTTCCACGTCATAGCCATGAGTCTCTCCCTCATTGAATCATCTTTCAGTCCGAATCCAGCAAGACACACCCGCCCCACGAACGGGGCAACGACCGCGCAGCAACCAGAGGACCTCACCTTGGACGTAATCGCCCGGGTCTCCAGTCCCGCGCTCCGTCAGATCTCTCCGCCGATAAGTTTGCCAGATGCGGGCATGCTTGTCAACACTAATTGCCAAGATTTTCCAATTCGCAATGATTCCCGCCTTGGAATGCGGGGGACAGCCGGAAGCGATCGTCGAAAATGGTCAACGGGCTTGGTGAGGGAAGCCGGCCCGCCTGGCCCCGGGGCTCCCCGACCAGTCGATCCCTGGGGAGATCACTGGTTTTCAGCGGCTCAACGGAGCAGGGTGGTTTTTGTCTTGCGGGTTGTGGGAGCGTCCCGATAAGATGCCAATCCGTGGGCGACTCCCTGTCGATCGGCCCACCACGGTTGTGGGAGAGAGTGATTTGCAAATCCTGAATAGCGTAGTGGCGCCATTGGTTCTGGCATTGTCCGCCTCGGCGATGGCTGCCGGCGACGATGGTGTCGCGCGCTTCGGCGGCCAAGTGGATCGACCAGACGCCATGGGCGGATACCCCTCTGATCGGGTAATCGTTAGGCTGCGCCAACCCGTCGCCCCGGTGCTCCCTAGAGCGATCGGCGATGGTTTGCCCATAGGTGGTCAAGACGCGCCGCAGCCCGACGTCCCTACCACCTTCCCCCAACCACTGACGGACCTGCTGAACCACTGGTCGGTCCAGAGCGTCTCGCCGACGGCCAGCCCACCTCCCGCCGATGTGGCCCTGGCACGCGAACTTGGCTTGGATCGTTATTATACTGTTCGGGTTCCTCCGGGCACCAACGTTAAGGCCATGGTCCGCGAGCTCAACCAGTTGACCGACGCCGTCGACACGGCCCAAACCGACTCCATCGGCGGCGTCCTCGACGATCCGCCCTCCGATCCTTTTTTCTCACTGCAGTACGGCCTGCACAACACCGGTGCTCCGATCCAGGGCCAGCCTGGCCTGCCCAATGCCGACATCAGCGCCCTGAAAGCCTGGATCGGCGCCCCGGACGGGCGGCAGATCGTCATCGCCATCCTTGACACCGGCGTCAGCTACAGCCACCCCGACGTGGCGCCCAAACTGGTCCCGGGCTGGAACTGCACCGGCATCGGAGCGCCCGACGACGCCGACGACTCCTGGTACTTCTCGCACGGCACGGCGTGCGCCGGCGTCGCCGCGGCCATCGGCGACAACGGGATAGGCGTCGCCGGCGTGTGCTGGGGGGCACGCATCATGCCGGTCAAGGTGGCCAACGCCTTCGGTTCGAGCAGCGAGACCCAGGCGGGCAACGGCATGATCTGGGCCGCGGACCACGCCGCCAACGTGGCGTCGATGAGCCTCGGTTTCTCCGACGGGATCGCGTTCTTCCACGACTCGGTGCGCTACGCCTACCGCAAGGGGCTGGTGGTGGTCGCCGCGTCGGGCAACTCGCCGGGGGCGCCGATCGCCTTCCCGGCCCGCTGGCCGGAGGTCATCGCCGTTGGGGCGACGAACAACCGCGACGAACTGGCCCAGTTCACCAGCACGGGCCCGCAGATGTCCGTCTCGGCCCCGGGTGTGGACATCTACACCACGTGGGACACGACCGCCGAGCCCGACTCATACCACTACGAGACGGGCACCTCCATGTCCGGCCCCTTCGTCGCCGGCTTGGCCTGCCTGCTCCTGTCGGCCAATCCATCCCTGACCAACGACCAGATCCGCTTCGTCATCGAGGTCACCGCCGACGACAAGGGCGACCCCGGCTGGGACCCGGGCTTCGGGTGGGGACGCGTCAACGCTCGCGCCGCCCTCGACGCCATCGGCGGCCCGAGCCGCTGCCGCGCCGACTGGAACCACGACGGTGCCGTCACCAGCCAGGACCTCTTCCAGTTCCTCCAGGACTTCTTCGCCGGCGATGCCGACTACAACGGACAGGACGGCACCACCAGCCAGGACCTGTTCGACTTCCTGGGCGACTTCTTCGCCGGTTGCGGCTGAATCCCACGACCAGCCTCCACACGATGGATCCCGGCGTCAGCCTCAGCGGGCGTCGGTCTGGCAGGTCACCAGCAGTTTGCCGCCCCGCGCTTCCAGCCCGAGTAGCCGGATCCGCCGCCCGTCGTGCAGCCGGTGCGACGCGTTCTTCATGATCGCCTGCTGCCCCGCGAACGCCGCGAACATCGCCCTGGCCTCTGGCAGCGCCCGCAGTTCCTGCGGGACCTTCTGCTTGGCATAGTCCACGGCGCCGGACAGGACCCACGACGCCGGGATCGCCAGCCGACCGACGCTGATCCACCCGGCCGCCACCCACAACGAACCATCCGGGTGGACCTGGGGATCGAGCGTCGCCGAGAGGATCTGCGCCGATCCACCCTGCACCACCCGGACCCCCACCGCCAGCCGCCCGCCGCGGAAGTCCACCTGCACTTCGCCCAGGTTCTCCGGCCAGGCGAAGTGGTCCGATTGGTTGGCCAGCCACTGGGGTAGTTTGGCGTTGAGCCAGGCGTTGGCCTCCTCCGGCCCCAGGGCCAGTGCCCAGGGCCTGGGCGAGCCGTCCGCGCTGACCTGGCGCTGCTCCGTCGCCTGCGTGATGATGAAGTTCTCCACGCGATCGGCCATGGCGATCGTCGTGGGGTCCGTGGGCTGGACGCTCCGCCACCACGCCGGGGCCTGGTGGGCCAGCACGACTCCGATCAGGACCGCCGGCGAGACCACCGCCGCGATCACGACGCCGCACGTCACCGCGTAGCGACGCAAGCGGCGACGCACGCGCCGCCGAATGAACCGGCGCAGGGCCACGGCGGCGGTTGAAAGTGGGTGGGGTGGGGAGAGAATCGGTCGTGGTGGCAGGCTCTCCATAGCCATGTACCGCGAGTGTAGCGCCCCCCCACCCCCCGCCGCCCGCTACCACAACCACCGCCACGGCGGACAGCGGCGCCACCAGAACGATCAGCGCTTCGAGAACTGGAACCGTCGGCGGGCCCCGGCCTGGCCGTACTTCTTGCGCTCCACGTCGCGGTCGTCGCGGGTGAGCATGCCCTTGTCCCGCAGCACCTCCTCCAGCGTCGGGTCGTAGTCGCGCAAGGCCCGCGAGATCCCCAGCAGCACGGCCCCCGCCTGTCCCATGTAGCCGCCGCCGTTGAGCCGGGCGACCACGTCGAACCGGCCCAGCGTGCTCGTCGCCTTCAGCGCGGCGTAGCAGTCGTTGCGGTCGCGTTCCTCGGCGAAGTACTGCTCGATGGTCTTGAACTTCTCCGCCCCGATCTGGATCTTCACCGTCCCCTCCGCTCCCTCTTTGGCCGGGCGGATCCGCACCCGCGCCACTGCCGTCTTGCGCCGGCCCGTCCCCCACCACCAGCCGGTCTTGGCCTCGACGGGCTTTCGCATCACCCGCTTGATCTGTCCCGGCCGCGCCGGGGCGCTCGGCGCCTCACTCCCCGCGCCGGCCGCCGCGCCGCCTACGCCGCCCGCCGCCGAGGCGGTCGCCGCCGCGGCAACTCCGGGTTTCGTGATCCGAGCGGCCGATGGAGGGGCGGCGGGAGTCGCGGATGCGGAGGAGGGGGCAGAGGCGGGGGACTTGGGGTCCGTGGGCATGGGTGGACTCGCTTGGAGGGGAAAAGGCTGAATCAGCAAAGTGGAGCGCAGGCGGGCGGGGGAGGGGGTGCCGGGGGATCAGATCGCCATGGGGATGGGTTGCTGGGCCTGGTGCGGGTGGGTGGCGTCGGGGTAGACCTTCAACTTGGTGAGCATGTGGCGGCCCAGGCGGCTCTTCGGGAGCATGCGCCGGACCGCGTCCTCGATCAGTTTTCCCGGTCGGCGCTCGCGGAGTTGGCCGTACGACTCGGCCTTGAGGCCGCCGGGGTAGCGCGTGTACCGCAACTTGAGCCGCTGCTCCGCCTTGCGCCCGGTCAGGCCCACCTTGTGGGCGTTGGTCACGATGACAAAGTCGCCGCAATCGACGTGCGGCGTGTATTCCGGCCGGTGCTTGCCCATCAGCACCGTCGCCACCTCGACGGCCAGCCGGCCCAACGGCTGCTCGGTCGCATCGACCAGGCGCCATGCCTTGCCGGGCACGGTCTGCGGGGTCGCGAGGTACGTCTGGCGTCGCATGGCGGTCTCCGGGGAGTGTCAGCGCGGTTCGCCCGCGGGTCCCGTGTGGGGCCGGGGAGAGGAAAGGTACGCCGCCTACTGGGCGGGGCAGGCCGGGCTCGGGCAACGGGCCGCAAGCCGGCAGAATTGGACGAACAGAGACGGAAGATTAGGCCCGGCCGGTGGTCAGTCAAGGACGGCATCGGCGAACGCGGCGCGGCGGGCCGGTGGCCTTGGGAACTGGAAGTGCCGATGATGGCAGGCATGGATGACCAACCCGACATCACGGAGGGTGTCCCCACCCAGGCCATTTCACCCCCGTCGCCGGCAGCCGACGATCAGGCGGTGCCGCGTCGATCTGCCGGCGGCAAGCGGTGGCTCTGGCCCGTGACGCTTGTTCTTTTCCTGACCGTCGTCTTCCTACCCGGCGGAGAGAAAGAGGACAAGCAGGCGCAGCGGCTGGTGGCCAGCGGGATGACGGTTCCGGCCCCGCACGCCGACGTGGTCATCGTGCTGGGCAAGCTCTTCATCGCGGCCAACGACTTCATCGTGGAACCGCAGCGAGAGGAGCTCCTGGCCTCGCTGGATGCTCAGGCCAAGCAGAGCAAGAGTGCCGCGGAGCGGTTCCGCATCGCGCTGCTGGCCGGGGAGCTTGCAGGCGGTGAGGCGCTGGCGGACCGGCTCGAGAAGCTCAAGCCCGACCTGGCGGAGGACTCACCCCTCTGGACGGACATCCGCACCGTCGAGGCCATCTATGCTCCGGCCGACGCCCAATCCCCGGCCCCCGATGCGGACGAGGCCGCCGAGGCCACGCACACGGTCTCGCCGCCGACAGACGAGGCCATCAAGGAACTGGAATCCCGGCACGGCTGGTTCGGCCGCCTGGCCGCCAGCCACGCCAAGGGTCCCGCCGACCCCGTTCGCCAGGCCGCCGAGCGCGACGGGTGGATCCTCATCGGGATCTTCGCCGCGTTCGGTGGGATCCTGCTGCTCGCTTTCCTGGCCGGCCTGGGCATGCTCATCCTCGGGATCGTCTTGGCCGCGCAGGGGCGGCTGCGCCCGGCCTTGCCCCGCCCGCCCCCCGGCATGGCCCCCGAGGGCGGGCGCGGCGTGTGGCTCGAGACCCTGGCCGTGTTCCTTCTGGCCTTCCTCCTGCTGCGCATCGGCGCGACGGTCATCCACGCCAGGGCCGACAAGGACGCCGACTGGCCCCTCTTCGTCCAGTTGCTCCTGCAGTGGCCCGTCGCCCTGACGATCCTGTGGCCCCTGGTCCGCGGCATGCCCTGGCAGCAGTTCCGGCACGACATCGGCTGGCACACGGGGCGCGGCTTCTGGCGCGAGGTCGGCGCGGGGCTCGCCGCCTACTTGGCCGCGGTGCCGGTGTACTGCTTCCTGGCCGTGGTGATCGCCATCTGGCTGCTCATCAAGCAAGCAATCAGGAAGGCGCTCACCGGCGAGGAAGACGGGGGGCCCGGCGCGAACCGCATCCTCGAACTGGTCTCTTCCGGGGGGAC
>JBGPGM010000007.1:0-15067 GCA_041483855.1 Phycisphaerae bacterium
ACGCTCCTGCTGGCGCTCACCATCATCTACACCTACTTCACGCTTTCGGAGTACCTCACCGCCTGGTACGGCGGGATCTCGGCCGAGAAACGCCTGATCGATCTGCTCATGGGGGGCGGGGGCTACACCGTTACGTTCTGGACCATGGCATTCGCGGGCTTGTTCCTGCCGGCGGTGCTCCTGGCCGTTCCCGGCAAGCGCACGCTCCCGTTGATCGTCACGGCCTCGGTGCTGGCGCTGGTGGGTGCCTGGGTCAAGCGGTACCTGATCATGGTGCCGACGATGCAGACCCCATTCATCCCGGCCGAGGCCGCCGGCAGCGTCGTCGTTTACTTCCCGTCGTGGGTTGAGTGGTCGATCACGGCGGCGGCGACATCGTTCTTTGTGCTGCTCTACGTGGCGTTCTCCAAGGTCTTCCCGATCCTTTCGATCACCGAGATCGCCGAGCCGTTGGAAGCAGCGCAGGAGTCCGGCACCGCCGGTCAGCCGGCGCTGCTCCTGGAAACAGTGGGGGGGTTCTCCACATGAGCCGTCACCCCCATCAACATTGGGCCGCTGTTGTCGCCGCAGTGGCCGCGACGCTGCTCGGCGCGGCCGTCGTGGCGCAGGACCAAACTCCCGCCGCGCGTCCGACGCCAGCACCCATCGCTCAGGCGCAGCCCCTCGCCACGCCCCAGATCACGATCGCCGACGTCACCGAGGACAAGCAGCGACTGCTCCGCGCGACGGTGACGCTCGCGGGTGCACCGCTCCAAGGCGCGAGGGTGAAGTTCGGCGTGACGCGTACATTCGGCGTGCTCGACCTGGGGAGCGACGACACGCTCGACGACGGGACCGCGGCCGTCCCATTCCCCGAAGGTCTGCCCGGCGACGCCGCCGGGACGATCGAGGTGGTTGCCAACGTCGAGGCCTCGGCGCGGTTCGGGGCGGCTGCCGTGCGGGCGCAGATCGGCGGCGCCGGGGTGGTCGTCCCCGATCCCAATCCCTTCCCGCACGCGTTGTGGAGTTCCAAGCCGCTCTGGCCGCTGGTGACGGTTATCGCGGTCCTGCTCACGGGTGTGTGGTCCACTTACGTCTTCGTTATCGTGCAACTGGTCAGGATCCGTCGAGAGGAGTCCCCCCGATGATCTCCCTCAGACTCTGTCTTCCGACGACGCGTGCCCGCGTTTCTAAAGGCCTATTGATCATGGGCGCGCTCTGCGCTTTTTCCGCGGCCGCCGCCATGGCACTGCAGCCAGGACCGCCCGCGCCCTGGGTCGCCCCGGCGCGCGCGGCCAAGAAGGCCAACCCGGAACACCGCGACGCCAACTCAATCCAGGTAGGAAAGAGGATCTTTGAACGCGAGTGCCTGTCATGCCATGGCGCCAAGGGTCTCGGAGACGGGCCCAAGGCGGCCGACCTTGAGCGTCACCCCGGCAACCTCGCCCTGCCCGCGATGTGGGATGAGAGCGACGGGGCGTTATTCTGGAAGATCAGCGAGGGCAACGCGCCAATGCCGGCTACCAAGACGCTCCTGTCCGAGGACGAGCGCTGGCACGTGATCAACTACGTCCGCACCCTCGCCCCGCCCGAATCCGTGCCGACCAAGCCCAAGTACGTCGTGCCTGAAACCCACCGCAGAGCCATCTCGGCGGTCATCCGGGCGTACGAACCAGTCCGAGCCGCACTGGCCGGCAGCGGTGACGGCGCGGCCAAGGTGGTGCCCGCCCTCGCCGACGCCGTAGCGGCCTTGCGTCAGGCCGACGCCGCCTCACTCCCCGACGCCGCCAAGAGCGCCTGGGCCGAAGATGCCGGCGCCTGCGCCGGCGCGGTGGCGACGCTCGTCACCGCCGGCGACGACTCCGCCAAACTCCGCCTGGCTCTCGCCCCGTTGTCCGCGTCGCTGATCTGCCTCGTCGAGCGCTACGGGCACGCCGAGGCCATGCCGGTGTTCGTCTTCGAAGACGCCGCCAGCGCCGGGCCGGGCCCGTCGTGGATCCAGCTCGATGCCAAGCCGCGCGACCCCTACGGGCCGACATCGGCCACGCAGACTCCCAAGCAACGACTCGGCGCCACGACGACGCCGTGACCGACCCTCACCACCAAGGAGCGACACATGCCAAGACTCGTGCGGGGGACAGCGTCGGTTGAGACACAATCACAGAGCCGCGGCGTCGGGCACGACCGGTGCAGGCGGCCCGCGGGCCTCGCCTCCACGGCCATGATCGCCGGGCTGGTGCTCGCGTGCGGGTCCTCGTTCGGGCAGAGCCCGCAGCCGCCGGCCGCGCCGCCACAGTCGCCCGCAGAGATTAACAAGCGCCTTCAGGACCTCGAGCAGCAGATCCGAGACCTCCGCAAGGCGCTGGAAGCGAGCCAGCAGGCCAAACCCCAGGCGCCGCCGGCCCCACCGCCGGCGCCGGCGGCTCAGCCGGGCGAGGTGAACGAGCGCCTCGACGAGCATGAGAAGAAGCTGGACGTGCTCACGGACCGCGTGGACGAGCTCAAGCCCGGCACGGAGCAGTTCCTGCTGAGCGGATTCGTCTCGGTGGGCTTGACGGTGCCGCAGCACGGCGTCTCGACGTTCGAGGCGGCGTTCAAGCCGGTGTTCCTCTGGAGGATGTCCGACACCCTGCTCGCCGCCGCCTCGGTGGAGTTCGAGTTGGCGGACAACGCGACCGAGACCAACGTCGAGTACATGAATATCAACTGGGACGCGACGGACTGGCTGGCATTGCGCGGCGGCGTGATCCTGCACCCGCTGGACACGTTCCAGCAGAGCCTGCACCCACAGTGGATCAACAAGCTGCCTGACAACCCGCTCTTCGCGGGCGACAGCGGGCTGGCCCCGGAGAAGGGCCTGGGCTTCGAGGCCCGCGGCGGGTTCCGCACCGACATCGGCAAGTTCACGTACTCGGCCTGGGTGACCAACGGCCCGAGCCTCATCACCTCCGGCGACCAGGCCGGCCAGCTCGACCTGACCGAGTTCAGCGATGTTAACAGCAACAAGGCGGTCGGGGGACGCATCGGTTACCTCCCAATTCCGGAACTCGAGTTGGCCTACGCGGCGCAGTACAACAACGTCACGCCCAGTGGATCCGGACTCCCGGACATCAACCTGATCTTGCACGACCTCGGAGCCAGCTACGTCACCGAGAAGGACTGGCTGGGCGGCCGCATCGATGCCCGTGTCGAGTTCATCTTCGCCGACTTCCAGGACGAGATCGACCTGGGCTCCGGACCGTTCAACAATGACCGTACGGGCGGCTACGCACAGCTGGCGTACCGGCCCACCAAGCTCGGCGGCTTTGTCAAGGATCTGGAGGGGGTGGTGCGCTACGACTTCCTCACGCAGCCCGACGGGGCGCCGCTGGCCGCGGACGAGGATCGGTTCACCATCGGCCTGGACTACTGGTTCAACCCCAAGACCGTCTTCAAGATTGCGTACGAGTTCGACCACGTCAAGGATCCGACCGGCCTGGCCGAGCGGAACAACACGTTCTTCTTCCAGGTCGCCACGGGATTCTGATTAGGAGCCAACATCATGCAGGACCGAGCCAAAATCATGTGGGGCGCGGGGATTGCCCTCCTGGTCGGCGCCGCGATCATTGCCGGGTGTGCCGGGCCTAGCACGTCGCAGCCCGACGCCTCGGCAGGCGCTTCCACGTCTCCCGAGGGTAAGCCCAAGGCACTTGCGTCCGGCGCAGCGACCTTGGAACTGAGCGGGAATGAGCTGTGGTCGCAGAACTGTGGCCAGTGCCACAACAGTCGCTCGCCCAAGGACTACAGCGACGCGCAGTGGGCTGTCGCGGTAATGCACATGCGTATCCAGGCGCGCCTCACCGGCGAGGAGGAGCGAAAGATCCGGCAGTTCCTGCAGGCGTCCAACTGACACCTTGGCCATGCGCCGCGACGAAATGCCGGGCTTCGTCGCCGCGCGGTCCGGCGTTCATCGCCCGGCTGCCACCCTGGCGCGCGGGCGACCAGTCCCTCGCTTCAAGCCGGACGCGAGTGATCCCGGCGCTAGCTGTGAGTAACGACACGGCGACCCGCGTGACGAGGTTGCAGGGATCGCTATGAGCGCTCTCCGCGCCGCATTGGCCACCGCCTCATCCGTGTCGCCGACGGCGCGTTCCAGTGCCGGGAGGTCGTGTGCCGCGGCGGGCCGATCCGTTCCAATGCCCGGGCACCCGCGTAGCGGACCATCGGGTCCGCATCCTCCAGCAACAGCGCGCCCGCGTCGGCGGCCGGGCCGCCGTCCGGCCCCAGTTCCCTGAGCCCCTGCGCCGCGCGCAGCCGGGCGGCGCCGTCGTGGCCAGCACAAGCATTGCGCAGATTCGCCGAAGTGACCTCGAGTGCCCGTGGGTACCTGCGCCTCCCGCGGGCGCGCCTCTGGCGGCACGTCACCGCAGCGTCATACGGATCCGCGTCGACAGCACCGGGTAATCCACGCGGCAGCGGAACACCCGGAACTCCTCCGCCTTCCACCCCATCCGCTCCATGGCGAACGACAGCATCTCCGCGTACCGCGGGATCAGCGGCGTCCGCGCCGCGTACAGCCCCTCGCCCAGGTATTCCGCTTGTTCCGTCAGCGGCAGCAGGTCGGACTCCCGAAACTCCTTCGAGCCGTCCAGCGGGTAGGCGTACACCCGCACCTCCGGTGGCCGCGTGTCCCAGATGGTCCGGTGCATGAGCATGTCCGCCGTGTACACCTCGATAGGGATGTCCACCGACTTGGCGATCGTCGCCTCCGAGCCCGGGACGCTCCCCGGCGCGACCGAGTCGGCCCGGGACGCCTCCCCCGTGAAATAGGTCACCTCGCCGGACGCACCCAGCGTGTTGCTCACCAGCTCGTGGCTCCGGTACCCCGGCCGGCTCTCGCGCAGGCGGAACTCCGGCAGCGGCTGCGAGCAGAAGTCCCGCAAGAGCCCGATCGCCTCCGGCCCGGTCTCGCGCGGGTCCAGCGGCTCCGTCGAGTTCGGCTCCGCCGGGTCACCCGGCGTGGACCAGCTCCACTGGCGTGACGTCATCTGCAGCGGCACCGCTCGGCGCGTGCGCCGCAGCCCCACCATCCCCTTGATGATCACCGTGTCCAGCGGCCCCGGGTTGGCGCCGGGGTGCATGATCCAGGTCGAGCTGCACACCCGCGCCTGCCGCCCCCACAGCAGCGACGTCCCGCGGAACGCCGCACGCTTGTGCTTCAGGTCCGCGCCCCCGGGCTCGCCGTTGCCGGCGCCGAGCTCCGTCAGCATCATCTCGAAAGCGTCACGGCTGCCCGCGTGCCGCGCCACCGACGCCTCGAACCGCTCGAACGCCGCACGTGCTCGCTCGATCGTCTCCGGTGGCACGCCGTGCCGTGCCGAGGCGGTGAAGAACCGCTCCATCCCGAGCCGTCCCGGCAACAGCGACGCCAGCACCCGCGCATCGCGGGCGGTCGCAGCGTTGAACACGCTCCAGCTCAGCTTCTGGTCCAGGTTCAGCAGTCGGCGGAGCTCCGAGGCACGCCTTACCCGAGGGCGCAGCCCCTCAAGGAGCGCGGCCAGAGCCGGGCGCAGTTCCTGAAGCACAACAGGGGCCTCGTGCTCAAAGACTGCGGCTTGGTTCGCTTTTCGATCGGGTTCAAGGTGTGCCAAGTGGTTCATTCACAAACCCCAACACCCCCTGCCAGCATACCACACTTGCCAGATATGTTCAAATGACATTGTTTGAGAAAAATGTTCCAGAACATCTTGACGGGCTCCCCGTCGCCGCGGTACGTTGGACGTCAGTCGAGTTGCCCTGGTGCTCGGGCGCCCTTCATCGCGCAGGGCGGCCTCACAGAGAGAGGAGCGATCATGAGCAGGACCGGAGCGAGCAGGAGCAGGTCAATCTTGGGGCATTCCGCTGTCACGTTGGTCGTGCCGGTCGCGATCGCAGCGTTCGCGACGCTGGCCGCGGCCCAACCGTGCGTCCCGGCGTGGTCGGCGCTGGGAACCGGCATGAACAACCAGGTCTTCTCCCTCACGGTCTTCAACGACGGCGGGGGTGGCGGGCCCGCGCTGTACGCGTCGGGCATCTTCACCAGTGCGGGCGGCGTGGACGCGAACCGGGTCGCCAAGTGGGATGGTCAGTCTTGGTTGCCTCTGGGGACTGGCATCGACAACGTGGACCACAACGCCAGCGTCCAGGCCCTCACGGTCTTCAACGACGGCGGGGGAGGTGGCCCCGCTCTGTATGCGGGGGGCGACTTTACCATCGCCGGGGGCGCGCCGGCCGGGCGCATTGCCAAATGGAACGGCCAGTCGTGGTCAGCGCTGGGGGTGGGCGTGGACGGCACTCTTCGCGCCCTCGCCGCCATTGATAACGGTCAGGCGGGCGGCCCGGCCCTGTACGCGGGGGGCCAGTTCTCCAGCGCCGGCGGCGTGACGGTCAACCGAGTTGCGAAGTGGGACGGGCAGTCGTGGTCGTCGCTGGGGACCGGCGTGAGCCTCACCGTCTGGGCACTTGCGATTTTCGATGACGGCGGCGGCCTCGCTCTGTACGCGGGGGGCGACTTCACCAACGCCGGGGGCGTGGCGGCGAATCGCATCGCCAAGTGGGATGGTCAATCCTGGTCCGCACTGGGGGACGGCATGAACAACAGCGTGCGTGCTCTCGCCGTCTTCAACGACGGCGGCGGCCCGGCCCTGTACGCCGGGGGCATGTTCAACACGGCCGGTGGCGTGACGGTGAACCGCGTGGCCAAGTGGAATGGTCAGTCGTGGTCGGCGCTGGGGGACGGGTCGGGCGTGACCAACACCGTCAACGCCCTCACCGCCGCGGACGACGGTGGCGGCCTCGCCCTATTCGCAGGGGGAATCTTCACGACCGCCGGTGGCATGCCGGCCAACCGCATCGCCAAATGGAACGGCCAGTCGTGGTCCGCGCTGGGGAGCGGCCTTGCCAGTTCTGTTCTGGCCCTCGCCGGCTTCAACGATGGCGTAGGCCCCGCCTTGTTCGCGGGAGGCTTGTTCACCACCGGCGGGGGCGCGCCGGGCAACTACATCGCCCGCTGGCACGGCTGTCCACCACCTTGCCCGGCCGATTGGAACCATGACGGCGTGCTCAACAGCCAGGACTTCTTCGACTTCCTGACCTCCTTCTTTGCCGGCAACGCCGACTTCAACAACAACGGTATGACCGACTCCCAGGATTTCTTTGACTTCCTCACGGCGTTTTTCGCCGGCTGCCCGTAACGTCGAAACACTTCAGCCGAGCCGGGCGAGAACTGCATTTCAAACTCCACGCCTGTGCCGAGCCACAGGCACGCCACTCTGTTCACATTGCAAAGGCGACCACCAATGCGCACCTCCTTGCTTTCCAGCCTCCCGCTCAAGAGGTTCGATCGAGGTTCTGCCTTCACACTGCGGGGCCGGCGTCCCGCCTGCCCTTTCAGGCGCGTCCCGGCCGCAATCGCTGTGGCGGCCGCGCTCGGAGCACTGGGCGGGCATGCCGCGGCCCAGCCGTGCGTCCCGGCGTGGTCGCCCATGGCTGGCATGAACAATCAAGTCTTTGCCCTCACCAACTTCAACGACGGCCTGGGAGGCGGCCCCGCCTTGTACGCAGGGGGCATCTTCACCACTGACTTCGGTGGGCCGGGCAACCGAGTCGTGAAGTGGAACGGCCAATCGTGGTTGCCGCTGGGGACGGGCATCGACAACGTAGACCACAATGCCAGCGTCGAGGGACTCGTCGTCTTCAATGACGGCCGGGGGGGCGGCCCTGCTCTGTACGCCGGGGGTGAGTTCACCATCGCCGGTGGCGTCCCCGCCAACCGTGTCGCCAGGTGGAACGGCCAGTCGTGGTCCGCGCTCCAGGGGGTCGACTTGAACGGCACTGCCCATGCCCTCGCCGCCATCGACAGCGGCCAAGCCGGAGGTCCCGCCCTGTACGCGGGGGGTCTCTTCACCATCCCCTTCGGAGGGCCGGGCAACTACATCGCCAAGTGGGATGGCCAGTCTTGGTCGCCGCTGGGGACTGGAATGAACTTCACAGTCTGGACCCTTGCCGCATTCAACGACGGCAGCGGCCCCGCGCTGTACGCGGGGGGCGATTTCACAACTGCCGGGGGCGTGGCGGCGAACCGCATCGCCAAGTGGGATGGTCAGTCTTGGTCCGCGCTAGGGGACGGCATGAACAACAGCGTTCGCGCCCTCACCGTCTTCGACGACGGCACTGGTGGCGGCCCCGCCCTGTACGCCGGAGGCATGTTCCAAACAGCCGGCGGCGTAACGGTCAACCGCGTGGCCAGGTGGGATGGCCACACGTGGTCGCCGCTGGGGACGGGCATGCCCAACACTGTCCGTGCCCTCGCCGTCGCCGACGACGGCGGCGGCTCCGCCCTGTACGCGGGCGGCATCTTCGACTCCGCCGGGGGCGTGACGGTCAACCGCATCGGCAGGTGGGACGGCCATTCGTGGTCGGCGTTGGGGAGCGGCATCGCCGGTGGCGCCACCGTCATAGCCATCGCCGGTTTCAATGACGGAAGCGGCCCCTCGCTGTGCGCCGGTGGCTTGTTCACCACCGACAGGGGCGCGCCGGGTAACTACGCCGCCCGGTGGCGTGGCTGCCCTCCAGTTCCACCGTGCCCGGCCGACTGGAACCATGACGGCGTGCTCAACAGCCAGGACTTCTTCGACTTCCTCGCCGACTTCTTCGCAGGACACGCCGATTTCAACGGCAACGGCGTGACCAACAGCCAGGACTTCTTCGACTTCCTAGGGGCGTTCTTCGCGGGCTGCCCGTAAGATCGAGACACTTCAACCAAGCCGGCGTGTGAAACCGATCTTGCAGTGAAAGGATCCACCGCAAACTCTCGTGGGGAATGCTGTGACGCCCGCCCACGGTCCGTGCGGGGCCTGTGTTCGTTTTCCCCTTTCGGATACCCCTCCATGCACAAATCCCGGCCCACTGGTCCCGCGAACGCTGCCGCGCGCATGGCGGGTGCCCTCGTCATTTCCACGTTCATCGTTATCCTGACACCGGTGTCGCCGGTGAACGCTCAGGTTCATTGGCGGGCCGGTGACGGAGAAGTGCCAAGGAGGTCTTCTCGGATCCAGGTCCAACAGGCCATCTCCCAGCTCGCCGCGCGACCCGACGGCTCGCGTCGCATCGTCGTCCACTTCGACCGCGCCATCATGCCGTCGGAGCGGGCCGCGCTCGCTAGGAACGGCCTAGACCTGCTCCGGTACGTCGGCTCCAGCGCCTACTTCGCGTCCCTCGACCCGAGGGTCCTGAACGCCGCCGCGGTGGCAGCGTTCCCGGCAATCCTGAAGGTCGAAGCGATCAGCACCGCCTGGAAACTGCACCCAGACCTCAACGCCAGCATCGTGCGTCCCTGGTCGATCATCCGGCGTGGCACAAGCGACGCCGACACCGTGGTTGCGGTGTACGTTCTCCTGCACCCGGACGCCAGCCTGGCGGTGGACGGCGCGGCCGCGGTCGCCGCGTGCAGGGGTCAACTCCAGGGCAGCCTCGCGTCGATCAACGGCATGGTGGTGCAGTTGCCCTTCTCGCAGGTGCGCACGCTCGGCGCGCAGGATTGCGTGCAGTGGGTCGAGCCCCCCTTGCCGCTCCTGACGACGTGCAACGATGACAACCGGGCCCGCGTGGGCGCCGACATTGTGCAGGCCTCTCCCTACAACCTCAACGGTGCAGGCGTGGTTGTCCTGGTCTACGACGCGGGCAAGATCGGTCCCCACCCCGACATGGCGGGGCGGGTCACCCTCGGCGCCGGCGACAACTCATCGGTCATCGCTCACGCGACCCACGTCGCCGGCACGATCGGGGGGACGGGCGGGGACGGCATCCACCGCGGCATGGCCCCCGCCGTCACGTATGTTTCCTACGGGGCCGAGGGCTTCGGGCAGGGTGGCCTGTACACGGACCCGCTCGACATCGAGCACGACTTCCGCGAGGGCATCAACACGTACCACGCGGTCATCGACAACTCCTCGATCGGCACCAACACCGCGTACAACGGCTTCCCCTGCGAGTGGGAGGGCAACTACGGCGTCACCGACGTATTGCTGGATGAGATCACGCGCGGTGGCAATCTTGTTCCCGGCGACCCGATGTTCCCCGATCCCTTCCGGATGGTGTGGGCCAATGGCAACGAGCGTTTTTCCCTCCGGTGTCAGGGGCCCGACGGTTACCACACCACCGCTCCGCCTGCGTGCAACAAGAACATGATCAACGTCGGGGCCCTGAACTCCAACGACGACTCGATGACGAGTTTTTCAAGTTGGGGCCCGACCGATGATGGGCGCCTCAAGCCCGACGTCTCTGCCCCTTGATGCCAATCCAACGGCGACATGGGCGTCACGTCCTGCAATGTGGACAGCGGCTACTGGACAGCCTGCGGCACGTCGATGGCCAGCCCCACCGCCTGCGGCGTGTCGGCGCTCATCATGCAGGATTGGCGTGCCCGTCACCCCGGCGCGCCGGATTTTCGCAACTCGACCCTGAAGGTCATCCTGGCCCACTCGGCGGTCGATCTGGGCAACCCCGGGCCGGACTACCAGTTCGGGTACGGCTCCATCCGCGCCGAAGCCGCGATCCTGCTGGAGCGCTCCGGCAACGTCGTCGAGCACTCGGTGGGGGTAGGGCAGGGCGAGACCTCCCCGGCCGTCGTGGTGGTCAACCCCGGCGACCCACAACTGAAGACCACGCTGGCGTGGGACGACGTGCCCGGCAATCCCAACGTCACCAATCAACTGGTCAACGACCTTGATCTCCTGGTCACAAGCCCTTCGGGCGTCCGCCACTACCCCTGGACCCTCGCCGGCGTGGCCAACCCCAGCGCTCCGGCTGTCCGCACGCAGGAGGACCACGTCAACAACAGCGAGCAGGTCGTGGTGGACAACCCCGAGCCGGGCACCTGGATCGTGCAGGTCCGCGGAACAACGGTCCCGTCGGGCCCGCAGCCTTTCTCGCTCGCTGGCACGCCGATGCTGGTCCACTGCTCCGACGCCGGCACCGTTTCCATCGGCGCCAGCATCTACAACTGCTCTTCGACAGCCACGCTCCGCGTGATCGACTGCGGCCTCAACACCAGCGACACGGTGATCGACACGACGACCGTGCTGGTGACATCCCCGAGCCAGCCCGCGGGGCAGATGGTCACCCTGACGGAGATCCTGCCGGCCGCGGCGACCTTTGTCGGCACCGTCCGGTTCAGCCCCGACGGCGCCCCGGGGACGCTCCGTGTCGCGGAGGGTGATACCGTGACGATGACCTACGTGGACGCCAACGACGGCGCGGGCCACTTCAACGTGCCCGTGACCGACACGGCGGTGATCGACTGCACGCCAGCGGTCATCTCCAATGTCACCGCGACCAGCCCGGCGCCGCGCTCGATCACGATCTCCTTTAATAGCAGCGAGCCCACCACCGGTCTGGTCCGGTTCGGCACCTCGTGCGGCGGCCTGACGGGCGAGTTTGATTTCGACGGGACTGGTTTGACCCATAGCGCGGTCGTGGTCGGGCTCCAGCCCGACGCGACGTACTTCTTTGAGGTCATCGCGACCGACGCCGCCGGGAATGTCTCGATCGCCGACAACAACGGCAACTGCTTCACCTTCGCCACGCCGCCGGGCCCCGAGTTCTTCACGCAACTGTTCTCGAACGACAACAACCTGGCCCATACCCAGCTCACGTTCACGCCGGCCGGCAGCCCAGACTTCTACGTCGGCTGCGCGCGGCCCGCGTCGTCATTGCCGGTCGATCCGGCCTCGGGCGTGCCCATCACGTTCCCGCCTCCGGCCGACGACGCCTTTGTCTTGATCAACCTGCCGCCCGGACGTGTTTCCCTCTATGGGGTCGCCTACAACCAGATGTACGTCGGCACCAACGGCTACATCACCTTTGCCACTGGCGACAGCACCCGGATCCCGACGCTGACGCAGCACTTCAACCGGCCGCGGATCTCGGTGTTCTTTGATGACCTGGCCTGCCCGAACGGGACGGTGTCGTACACCATCCTCCCCGACCGGGTTGCCGTCACGTACAACAACGTGCTGCGGTCCGGGACCACCCAGCACGACACCATGCAGGTCGAGATGTTCCGCGACGGCCGCGTCCGCTCCACCTACCTCGACATGGCTTCGACCAGCGGCGTGGCGGGGCTTTCCCGCGGCGGGGGACAACCCGCGGGCTTTGAGATGTCCAATCTCATCGGGCTGCACGCCTGCGGCCCGCGTCCGCCGCTGGCGAGCGCCGGTTCCACGAACGGATTCCTGGGCGCGTCGGTACCGGTGCAGCTCTTCGCATCCGACGAGGGCCAGCCGCAACCGTTGTCCTACATCATCTCGTCCCTCCCCGCGCACGGGCGGCTGATCGACCCCAATGGCGGCCGCATCACCCAGGCGCCGTACACGCTCCTCCAGAATGGGTCGCTGGTGACGTACCGGCCGCTCGGGATGTTCACTGGTCAGGATTCGTTCCAGTTCAAGGCCAACGACGGCGGCACGCCCCCCTCCGGCGGCGACTCGAACACCGCGGCCATCACGGTCGCCATCGCGCCGAGCCCGCCGCCGCCGGCGTACCAGTTCCTCACCGGCGATGCCGACCCGATCTGGTTCGGCGAGGGCCTGTGGGCATTCGGGACTCCGACCGGGGGCGGCACCTTCAACCACGATCCGACCAGCGGATACACCGGCCAGAATGTCCTGGGCTACAACCTCGCTGGCAACTACTCCAACAACATGCCGGCCGTGTACCTCACGTCGAGCCTGATGAACCTCACGAACAACTCCATCGCCGTGCTGCAGTTCCGGCGGTGGCTGGGGATCGATGCGTCGCAGTTCGATCAGGCCGCGATTGAGGTCACTGCCAACGACTCCTTGTGGACTCCTGTCTGGGTGCACGACGGCGCGGCGATCTCGGAGAGCGCCTGGTCGCTGCAGACCTACGACATCACCAACGCCGCGGCCAACCAGCCCCGCGTCCGCGTCCGCTGGCGGATGGGCCCGACCAACGGGACGGTCACGTACCCGGGCTGGAACCTCGACGACATCACGATCCTGAGCGCCTACCCCAACCCCTCGTGCCCGTGCGACTGGAACGGCGCCGACGGGCCCACCAGCCAGGACTTCTTTGACTTCATGAATGATTTCTTCGCCGGTGACGCCGATTTCAACAACTCGGGCGCGACCGACAGCCAGGACTTCTTCGACTTCTTGACGTGCTTCTTCGCCGGCTGCCCGTAGATTCCGGCCGGCTCGGTTCCGTGAATCATCCTCCAACCGGGGCAGGTGTGCCGTAGAATCACGAGCAGACGGCCCACGGCGGTCGTGGGCGGAGGACCAAATGGGAACTCCTGGTCAAATGGGGAATCCCGGCGGGAACACCGTGATCGCATCCATCCCGCAACTCTCCGTTCGCCGGGCGCTACGGGCGTTCACGCTCATCGAACTGCTCGTCGTCATCGCCGTGATCGCGATCCTGATCGGACTGCTGCTCCCCGCGCTGCGCGGGGCGCGCGAGGCGGGGCGGGCGACGGCCTGCCTGGCCAACCAGCGCTCGATCATCTCCGTGCTTGGGATGTACGCGGACGACTCGAAGCGGTACATCCCGCGCGAGAGCGGCTCTGGGTACTTCCTGATTCCCGCCGTGCCGCTGGATTCCTTGCCCGCACTGAACGCGAACGAACGGATGGACATCTCCTGGCCCTTCAACCTGCGCCCGTACCTCGATGAGCGGGCGAGCACGGAGAACAAGACAGGAGGCCTGGACAACGACCAGTTCGCTCTCGCCCCGTACTACCAGGACCCGGCACGCCCCAAGGACGCGCACAACGTCCACTACGTCAACAACGGCCTCCGCTTCATCGCTCCCGGCGTGCTGGCAAGCGGGACTAAACCGCCGAGCCCGATCGACCTGGTGCACCAGCCCGCGCAGACACTCTACCTCACCTGTTTCACCGACGACGTCGACGGGTTCCGCTCCAACAGCTGGTTCAACGCCTCGTCCAGCACGCTCTACATCTCGCAGTGGTACGACATGTGGTGCGAAACCAACGTGCGCGGCGCCGCCGCCGGGCCGGTGACCGACCCCAGCCGCGCCCAACGCACCGCCCCAGCCCGGCACGGCGGCTCGACGAACGCGGCGTGGTTCGACGGGCACGCCGCCACGGTGATTTCCAGGGCGGTGACGACGCTTGCCAACTGGGATGATCGGGACTATCGGCGATAGGGCGCTGAGATGTACCTTCCGCGCCGCGGAGCCGGCCGCCCGAAGCACGGCCATCTCCTTCAAATCCTGCCAGAAGCACGCCGTACCACCGTCCGTGGGAATCTCTCAGTGCCCCGCCATGTACGCACCCATTATCACGAGCAACACCCCGATCATCCACAGGATGGTGAAAATAAACCCGAGAGTTTGGGCGCCCGTGCCCAACTGTCCATTGGTAGCGTGTGCGATTCGGTTGCCCCACATCCATCCCGCGATCGCACAAGGAACGAAGATGATGCCGATGATCGACAGCACCCACGCGGAGCCGTCGTCAGCCCGAAGTTTGCGAATGCGAGCCTCGGCCGCGTCCGATGTCATGCCCGGCGTCGGAGGCGGCTGCGGGGCGCTCGAGGTGGCGGGCTCTTCCGGCACTTCGACAAGCCGAACCTCCCCGACCACCTCCCCGAGTGCCGTTACCCTCTGCGCGGCCTCATCGCGGCTCCCTGCGCGGACTCGGACCCAGTTCTCCCGCCCGTTGTCGCGTGCGATCGTCTGCACCTCGAAGATGCCTTGACCCATGGCGCACCTCTGCTTTCTTGCCAAGCCGGGCGTAGGGGTGCCGCTCTCCCTGCTTCACGGGCACCCGGCGAAGAACGCAGTGAGGAAGTCGAAGAAGTCCTGTGAGTCCGTGGCGCACGTGTGGTTGAAGTCGGCGTGCCCCGCGAAGAAGTCGGTCAGGAAGTCGAAGAAGTCCTGGCTGTTGAGCGTCCCGTCGTGGTTCCAGTCGGCGGGGCAGGGCCGGCCCGGCAGCAGGCGCGCGATCCACGCCTCCTGTAACCCGCACGGGTTCACTCCCTCACCCACGATCGTGCGCCCGTCGAACGAGATACCCCTGACGAAC
>JBGPGM010000008.1:0-14716 GCA_041483855.1 Phycisphaerae bacterium
AGTAGGTCTCGCCGTCGATCGGCGCCTCGGCCAGCCGCGTGGCGATGTCGCCGGACAGGCGCCGCGCCCCGGGGGGCACGAACCGTTCCAGCATGTCGGCCCGGTCGTCGAAGACCGTGACGTCGAACTCCAGGCTCAGCCCCAGGCGCGCCGCCGCCTGGCCGACGTGCCCGGCCCCCGCGATGTACAGTCGCTCGGGCGGCGGCAGGTGCAGCGTGTACACCGCCGGGCCCGCGTCAGTGTCCACGCGCAGCTCCAGGGATGCCGGGCGGAGCTCGGCGATGGCGGCGATGGCCCGATCGAGTTCGTCGGCGCAGGGCGGGCTGCCCACGGCCAGTTCCAGCGTCCCGCCGCAGATCAGGCCGTCGTCCCACCCGTAGTCGTGATCGAGTTTGAACCGCAGCAGGCCGCTGGCCCCGGAGCCGAGCATGGTGAACGCCTCGCGCCGCACCTGAGCCACGACGCACCCGCCGCCGATCGTGCCCCAGGTGTTGGACGCATCGTCCACGAGCATTAGCGCCCCGGCCGCCTGCGGCGTCGAGCCGCGCGACCTGACCACCAGGCACGCCACCAGCCGCCGTCCCTGGCGCTGCATCGCCGCGGCACGGGTGAGCAGATTGACCAGCGACTCGTTCATGGCGGGCGGCCTCTGGCGGTCAAACCACATTCGGGCGCGTGTCGATCGTCGGCATCACCGGCCGGGGCGCGCCGAGGTAGCACTCGCGGCTCGACGAGCAGTCCGCCGGGCTGACGGGCTGGCCGTCGGGCCCGATGACCTCCTGCGTCCGCGTACACAGGAACACGCGCGTCGTCGAGTTGTCGTCGACGAACCCGGGCGTCGCCTGGCGCTCGTCGCAGTACATCATCTTGTGCCTCAGGTTCAGGCAGCACGGCTTGAGGTCCAGCGGGGCGTCCCAGTTCATGCGTCAACCTCCGTCTTGCGGCCGGACGCGATCAGCACCGCTCGTCGCACCGCGACCGGCAGCAACTTCAGTTTGTACGCGTTCTCCGACATGGGCTTGGCGCCGTCTGTCGCGGCGGTGCAGGCCTTGCGCAGGGCCGCGTCGTCGTCCACGCTCACGCCGCGCAGCATCGCCTCGACCTTCGGCAGCGGCCAGGGCACCGGGGCCACCGCGCCGGCGCACACCTTGGCGCTCCTGATGGTCGCACCCTCCAGTTCCAGTGCGACCGACGCCGCGACCAGGGGCCAGTCGAACGATTGCTTCTCCTTGATCGCGTAGAAGCCGCTGTGGGGCGCCGCGGCGCAGGTGATCTGCGTGACGATCTCGTCCCTGGCCAGGTTGTGCTCGTCGCGCACGCCCTTGTCGGGAGTGTGGAACAGGTCCGCGATCGGGATCTGCCGGCCGCCGGCGCTCTGGCCTCCGATGGTCTGGACCATGCCGCTGCAGACGAACAGGGCCGGCGCCAGGTTCGACGGGTGAACGATGTGGCACGGCCCGTTGCCGAAGATCGCGTGGTAACGGTTCTCGCCCTCGACGGCGTAGCAGGTCGGTCCGCCCTTCTTGAGACAGTCGAACTGCTCGTGCCGGTAGTACCAGCAGCGCGGGCGCTGCAGCAGGTTGCCCGCGGCGGTGGCCGCGTTTCGCACCTGCGGCGAGGCCGCGTTCTCCACCGCCTGCGCCAGCACCGGCGCGACGCGACGCACCACGTCCGAGGCGCCGATCTCGGCCAGCGTGGCGGTCGCCTCGATGGTCAGGCCGTTCTTGGACTGGCTGATCGGCGGCGCGGCCCCCTGGGCGCGCAGCCGACGGATGTCGACCAGCAGGTCCGGCCGGATGAGCCCCTCCTTGAGGTGATCGATCACGTCGATGCCACCGGCCTTGAGGATCGGTAGGGTGAACCGGCCGTCCGTCAGCAGGCCGGAGGCCTCCTTGTACGATTTCGGCATGGCCATCGCGAAGCGGTTCATGAGGCGCCTCCTTCCATCGCGGCCAGCAGACGGTCCGGCGTCATCGGCAAGTCCCGCACCGGCCTGCCGATCGCGTTGAATATCGCGCCCGCCGTCGCGCCCGCCGTCGGGATGATCGGCGGCTCGCCGAGCGAGCGCACGCCGGTCTGGCCCCTGGCCCAAAGGACCGGCTCGATGTGAGGCATGTCCATGGGGCCCAGGACCTTGTAGAACTCGAAGTTGTCGTTGACCATCGTGCCGACGTTGCGGTCGAGGATCTGTCGCTCGAAGAGCGCGTACGACAGCCCCTGGATCACGCCGCCGATGATCTGGCTCTCGGCCGTCTTGCGGCAGACCACCCGCCCGCAGGACTGGATCGCGACGACGTGCAACGGGTGGACCACCCCGGCCTCGACATCCACCGCGACCTTGACGAACTGCACGCCCTGCGAACCGCCGGCGCCGCCGTCGGGGTGTGCCTCGTTCTTGCCGGTGACACCGTCGTTGGGCAGCTTGGCGCACGCCTCCTGCCACGTCAGATACGGCTGTCCCTTGCGCAGCACTTGGCCGTCCTTGATGTCGAACTCCGCCGCGTCGGCGCCGTCACCTTTGGCCAGCAGCGTCAGGAACTGTTGTCGGGCATCGCGTGTGGCGGAGTTCATGATCGGCGAGGTCGAGTACGCCGTCTGCGACCCGCCCGAGCCGGGCCCCGGTGGGAGTGTCGAGTGGCCGATCCGCACGTTGACCACGCGCAGCGGCACGCCGAGCGCCTCGGCGGCGACGATGCCCATGATTGTGCGCTGGCCCGTGCCGATGTCCTGCGTGCCGGTTCGCACCTCGACGGACCCGTCCCGGTTGATGACGACCTCCGCCGAGCCCTGCGGGCCGCGATAGCCCCAGTTCGTCGATCCCACGCCGAAGCCGGTGCGCAGGCCGGTCCGCTGCGTGCCGTTGGCCCGCCGATCCTGCCAGCCGATCAGGCGGGCGCCGAGGTCGAACATCTCCTTGTAGATGTCGTCGGTGACGAGCTTGCGGCGCAGGTCAAGCGGATCGATCCCCGCCATCGCCGCGACCTCGTCGAGCATGAGTTCCTCGACGAACACGCCCTGCGGGTTGCCCGGGGCCCGGGCGGGGCGCGGCCCGCCGCCGTTGGTGCTCACGTTGCTATCGCTCTTCTTGACGTCGCCGAGGCGGTAGCGCCCGGAGGGCAGGCTGGCCCCGCCACCCCCGCCCCCGACGCCCACACCGCCCCATTTGTGGATCTCGCCGCCGAGGATGGTGCCATCCTTCATGAACCCAAGCCTCACGAGTGCCCGCAACGACGGGCGGTTGCCCGTGTCAAGGTGCTCCTCGGACCGGTTGCAGAACAGGTACGCCGGGCGCTTGTACTTCGCGGCGATCCGCGCCGCGGTGCTGATCTCCTTGCCCGGGCCGCCCAACTTCGATCCGAAGCCGCCGCCGACGTACTCGCACACCACCTCGAACGCCGACTGCGGCAGGCCCAGCGAGTCGCCCAGCCCGTCCTTGACCGACGAGGTGCCCTGTGTCGAGGCGTAGACCGTGGCGCGGTCGCCCTTGTGGTCCACCACGCCGCCATGGGTCTCCAGGCTCGAATGCGGCTGGACCGGCGTGCTGTACACCGCCTCGAGTTTCAACTCCGCCGATTCGAGGATCTCTTTGGTCTTGTCCTCCGGCGCCGGCATGTCCGGGGCCACATCGGAGATGCGCGTCTTGACCGGCTTGCGCTTCCAGGTGCAGTTGAGCGCCCGCAGCGCCCGCTTCATGGCCAGGGGCGACTCGGCGGCCACGTGCCCGATCGGCTGGCCATGGTACTTGCCTTCCTTGCCGGTGACCTCGACTTCGAGCACGCCCGGCACGGCCTTGGCCGCGGCGGCGTCGCTGCTCTCCAGGTCCGCCGCGCCGTACGGGCAGCGGACCAGCGCGATGTAGATCGCGTTGGGCAGGTGCATGTCGCGGCCGTACCTGGCGGCGCCGGTGACCTTGGCGACGCCGTCGAGGCGCGAGGTGTTGTCGTTCATGGACGTGCCGGCGTTGATCGGCCGGTTCGCCGTGGGCATGTAGGTCGGGGTCTGCTGGTCGATCGGTCGCATGTCACGCCCCTTTCTGGTCCATGATCGGGGCCTGCCCCGACGCCTCGAGGGCCGCGTTGAAAATGTTGGTGTACGTCCCGCACCGGCAGATGTTGCCGCTGAGGCCGTGCTTGATCTGCTCGAGCGTCGGCTTGGGGTTCTCGTTGAGCAGAGCGCGGCAGGCCATGATGAGGCCCGGCGTGCAGTAGCCGCACTGCAAGGCGTCGTGGCGCACGAAGCACTCCTGCACGGGGTCCAGTTTCGGCGGGTCCCCCTTGGCCAGCCCCTCGACGGTGGTGACCTGCGAGCCCACGGCGTCCAACGCCAGCAGCATGCACGCCGCCGTCAGCCGGCCATCCACCAACACCGAGCACGCCCCGCAGGCGCCGCGGTCGCACACGTCCTTGCACCCCGTCAGGTTCAGGTGCAGGCGCAGGGCTTCCATGAGCGTCGTCGCCGGCTCGATCGTCGCCATCATCGGCTTGCCGTTGATGTTCAGGGTGACCTCGACCGGGTCGGGGCCCAGGATGGTCACTCCTTCCGGCCCGCCCGATTCCTGGCTGCGCTGCCGTGCCAGTGCGTCGGCCGCGGCGCTGCCCAGCGAGGTCGCCGCCGCCGAGATGCCGATGGTCTGAACGAAGGATCGTCGCGTGACGCCGCGTGCCGGGCCGTTCTGGCCGGGCACGGCTCCGTCCGGCGCGGGCCCAGGGTCGTGTGCCATGGAAGACCTCCTTGAGGTGCCAGGGCCAGTGTACCGTCAACCCGGTCTGTGGGATCCATTTCTCCGCCCATCGGCCGCCCCCGCCGAAACCAGAACGGGCAACCGCCCGGATCTCGACACCTGCACGGAGACGCTCTTGAACGCCGGCGTTCGCGACGCCGGGTCCGCCGAGCGCGACACGAGCACGTTCGCCTCCGGGTAGTACATGGCCACATTCCCGGCCCGAATATCCACGGGGCGTGCGAGGACATTGTCCATCTGACCGACCTCGGTGCGTACGGTGAGGCGGTCGTCGGTTTTCAGCCCGACCCGGGCCATGTCGGCGGGGTTTATCATGATGACGTCGCGCCGCTCCTGGCCCCGGTAGATGTCCTCATCCTCGTACACGACGGTGTTAAACTGCCCCTCGGACCGGATGGTCATCAATCGCAGGTGCCCCACCCCGGTTGCCTTGAGCACCGGGATGGGCACGACGTGAAACCGGGCGCGGCCCGTCTCGGTCTTGAACTTCGCCTCGTGGAATGTTCGCCCCTCGATGTGGAACTCCTTCTTCGTTGCGTCGATGCGGCCGATCGCGTCGTACCCCTCCACAACGGCCGCGATGGCATGGCGGATCGTCGCGTGCTGCTCCATCTGGACGAGGTCCAGCCCGCCGACGCGATCGCCGAGCACCCGCCGGGTGACTCGGGCGATCACCTCGACCTCGCTGAGCGGCCGGCCTTCCGGCCCGACGTAGCGGGCGCGGCCGCCGTCACTGAGGCGGACGTAGTTGAACATCGACTCCTGCGTGGTGGACTGCGGCTCCTCGTCGCGGGCCAGCACGGGCAGGATAATGGCCGTCCGGCCCCGCCCGTGGACATGTCCGGTGTTGAGCGTGGTGCTCAGGAAGACGGTCGTGTCGATCTTCGACAAGGCCCGAGATGCCGCCTTCGAATCCGGGCATGACCCGTACAGGTTCCCGCCCAGGCACCAACCGAATCGCATCCGCCCGTCGAGCGCCCGCTCGATACAGGCGAGCGTGTCCAGCCCCGGCTCGGTGGGCAGTGTCACGCCGAATCGGTCCTGCATCGCGCCGAGCACCGACCACTTGAGGTTCGGCACAGCGCCCATCGAGCCGATGCCCTGAACGTTGGAGTGGCCCCGCAGCGGCAGCAACCCCGCCCCGGGTCGGCCCAGCATGGCGCGCATCATCGCCAGGTTGGCGATCATCTGCACGTTCTGCACGCCGTGCTCGTGGTGCGTGATCCCCATCGTCCAGCAGAAGATGGTGCGCCGGCTGAGCGCGTACAAGCGGGCGATCCGCTCCATCGTCGTCCGATCCACGCCGCTAGCCTGGTCGATCGGCTGCCAGTCGGCCGCGTCGATCGAGTCGCGGAATGCGTCCCAGGCGTCGGCGTGCCGGGTCACGAATGCCTCGTCCACGGCCCCCAGCGCCAGGACCGCCTTGGCGATACCGGTCAGCAGGGCGATATCCCCGCCGATGTGCGGCTGGACGTATTCGTCGGCGATCTTCGAGCCCAGGAGCAGGCTGCGCACGTCCGACGGCACCTTGAAGTTCACCAACCCCACCTCGCGGAGCGGGTTGACCACGACGATCTTTCCGCCGGCGCGCTTCAGGTCCACCAGCGTGCGCATGAGGCGCGGATGGTTCGACGCCGGGTTGCCGCCGATGAGGAACAGGAGGTCGCACCGGCCGACGTCATCGAGCACGACGGAGGCGGTGCCTGAGCCGGTGACGCTCCGCAGCCCCACGCCCGACGCCTGGTGGCAGAAGAACGAGCAGTTGTTGACGTTGTTCGTGCCGAACAGCCGGGCGACGAGTTGCAGCAGGAACGCCGCCTCGTTCGACGAACGCCCGCTGAGGTAGAAGAAGCTCTCCTCCGGGCGCGTGGCCTTCATCGCTGCGGCCGCGCGGTCGATCGCCTCGTCCCAGCCGATCGGCCGGTACGTCTTGTCGCCGGGTCCGGCGATGAGTGGCTCGACCAGCCGCCCGGAGGCCTCCAGTTCCCGCGGCGTGAGGCGCGATAAGCGGCCGAGCGAGAACTCGTCGAAGAAACCGGGACGGATCCTCCCCTGCATGTCCGCCGCCATCGCCTGCACGGACTTCTTGCAGACTTCGGGGAATCGTCCCGCCTCGTTGACCATCCCGCCCAGTTGGCCGCCCATGCCCAGGGCGCAGGTCTTGCACGCATTCCGCGAGCGCAGCGCCCGGATCATGCGCACGACGCCGCCCGCGCCGCGCGCCTTGCCGATCGTGTACCAGATCGCCGGCCACCCGCCGCCGGACGTCACCCTTTTCATCGGCGCGCCTCACCGAAACACCAGTCCAAGGCCCCGCGCGGACGCCGCGGAAGCATGTTATCGCCGGCGACGCGGCGGCGCGCGGGCCTATCCACGGACCAGGCCCCAATCGACGTTGGCGTGGTCCAGACTCGGCAGCGGCGTGTCAATGACCTCCACATACTTCTGGGCCGCGCCAGTGTTGAAGATCACCACCGATTCGTCCCGCCTCACGGCGCCGTCGGCCAAGGCCGTTTGCAGCGCCCCGAGGCACGCCGCGGCCTCCGGGCACAGCGCCACCCCCTCCAGGCGCGTCGCCAGCCGCATCCACTCCACCAGGCGCTCTTCCTGGGCCGCGATCGCCCGCCCGCCCGATTGACGCACGGCGTCCAGGATCATGAAATCGCCTACCGCGCGGGGCACGCGCAGCCCTGCGGCGATCGTGTGCGGCGACTGCGGCGGCTCGGCGAACCGCTCACCTCGCTCGAACGCCGTCACGATCGGCGCACACCCGGACGACTGGCACGCGTACATCCGGGGGCGCTGGGGGCCGTCCAGCCAGCCGATAGCGTCCAGTTCCTCGAACGACTTCCACATCCCGATCAGCCCCGTCCCGCCGCCGGTGGGATAGAAGACGGTGTCCGGCAGCGACCAGCCAAACTGCTCGGCCAGCTCGATACCCATCGTCTTCTTGCCCTCGATCCGGTACGGTTCCTTGAGCGTGCTCAGGTCGAACCAGCCCATCCGCTCGGCGCCCTGGCGCACGATGTTGGCGCAGTCGGTGATGAGCCCGTTGACCAGGAACGCTCGCGCCCCGTACAAGGCCGCCTCGGCCCGGTTCACCACCGGCGTGTCCGTCGGCATGAAGACGTAGCACTCCATCTTGGCTCGCGCGGCGTACGCGGCCAGGGCGCCGCCGGCGTTGCCGGCCGTCGGGATCGCCACGCGAGTTACGCCCAGTTCCCTGGCCATCGAGACCGCCATCGCCAGCCCGCGCGACTTGAACGACCCGGTCGGCAACTGCGACTCGTCCTTGATGAACAGCCGGTCTACCCCCAGGGCCGCGCCCAGGCGCGGGCACGGGAGCAGCGGCGTCATCCCCTCGCCCAGCGTGACGATGTTCTCGTCGCGCTCGACCGGCAGCAGCTCGCGGTAGCGCCACATTGTCGGCGGGCGCCGGATCAGGTCCCCGCGCCGGGCCGCGGCCTGCACGGCCGCCAGGTCGTACCGCACCCACAGCGGCCGTCCCTGGTGCACGGTCTGGAGCGTGCGTGCCGGCAGGTGCGTCCCGTCGATCGCCGATTCCAGGTGCGTGACGAAGCTCATCGGTGGCTCCCGGCGTCAGTCCTCGATCCGCTTGAGGAAGCGCAACAGGCCGTCCAGGATCGTGATGGGGTGCGGCGGGCAGCCGGGGATGTAGAGGTCCACCGGCAGCACGCTGTCAACCCCGTTGTTGACCTCCGGATGATCGACGAAGGGCCCGCCGGAGATGGCGCACGCTCCCACCGCGATCACGATCTTCGGCGGCGGCACCGCCTCGTACGTCTTCATCAAGGCCAGTTTCATGTTCTGCGTCACCGCACCGGTCACCAGCAGCCCGTCCGCGTGGCGCGGCGAGGCCACTATCTGGATCCCGAAACGGCCGAGATCCCAGCCGACCGTGTTGAGCACGTTCACGTCCATCTCGCAGCCGTTGCACCCGCCCGCGGCCACCTGGCGCAGTTTGAGCGACCGGCCCAGCAGCCGGTGCGTCTTGGCTTGCATGCCCCTTGCCAGCCTGACCAGGTTGTCTTCCATCACGAGGTCCGCGCGCGTGTCCGTCGCCAGCCGGTAGTCCCTGGTGAACGAGATCGCGCCCTGCGGGCAGGCCCGCAGGCAGTCCGTGCAGAAGAGACACCGCCCCAGGTCCAGGCGCGCCGTCCCGTTCACGGTGATCGCCTGCGTCGGGCACGCCTTGGCGCACTCGGCGCACCCTTGCGGGCACCTGGTCCGATCGATCTCCGGGCGGCCGCGGAAGCGATCGGGCAACTCCGGCGGCGGCCCGTCGGGGTACTTCATCGTGCGGTGGCCCTGTCGGAATCGGGCAAGCAGGACTCGGATCATGGGTCCACTCCAACCGGGGCGGCGGCTACAGGTCGTGCCCGGAGTACGAGAGGTTGAAACTCTTGTTGCACAGGGGGAAGTCGGAGATCTCCTGGGCGCGCAGGGCCAGCGCCAGGCCGAACCAGTTGTGGAAAGAGGGATCGACGATCTTGTAGCGTTCGAAGCGTCCGTCGCGGCCGGTTATCGCGACGTGGCAGATCTCGCCGCGCCAGCCCTCGACCAGCGAGACCGCCAGTTGGTTGGGCGCCATCGCTCCTGCCGGGCTCATCGTGGGGCCGTTCGGCAGCGCCCCGAGGCTCTCATCGATGAACCGGATCGACTGCTGCACCTCCAACCACCGCACGTAGGCTCGCGCGAAGACATCGCCCGTGCTCCAGGTCGACACCGGCACGTGGCTGAAGCGGAAGACGCCCGACGGAAAGTCGTGGCGCACGTCGCGCCCCACGCCGCAGGCCCGTGCCGCGGGCCCGACCATGCCGATCTGCTCGCACTGCTGGCGTGTCACCGGTCCCGTATCCTCCAACCGCGCCATCACGGACGAAGAGTCCCACAACAGGTTGACGGCTGAGGCCGTGTCGTCGCGCACTGGCGCGAGCCGCTCCGTCAGCACCCCCGCCAGCGGCGGCTCGACGTCGAACAGGACCCCGCCGGGGCGCGCCAGGTCGCGCCCGAAGCGGTTGCCGCAGATGAGCGAGGTCATGTTCAGATAGTCGCCGCGCAGGCGCCCGCAGTACGCGGCGGTCGGCAGGTACCCCACGTCGCCCGCCAGCGCCCCCAAGTCGCCGACGTGGTTGGCCAGGCGCTCCAGCTCCAGGGCGATGCCCCGGATCGCCTGGGCCCGCGCCGGCGCGGCCCGCCCGGACAGCGCCTCGACGGCCTGGCAGTAGGCGGTCGTGTGACCGATGGTGGTGTCGCCCGCCAGCGTTTCCATCAGATGGACGGTGCGGGCGTCGGGGCCGCCCGCGAGGCGCCGCTCGATCCCGCGGTGCTGGTACCCCAGCGAGACCTCCAGGTGGAAGACCTGCTCGCCGTGGCACTGGAAGCGGAAGTGGCCGGGCTCGATGACCCCTGCGTGAACCGGCCCCACGGCGACCTCGTGTACCTCGTCGCCCTCGACGCGGTAGAAGTCGGTGACGCCGATCGTCGAGGGGCGGCCGGGCCCGTTGGCGCTCGACCACGGCTGGCGCGCGGGCCGGTACGGGCCGTGGAAGCGCACCGGCTTGAGCCAGGGGTGCCCGGCGGGCTCGACGCCGTACTGCTCGGCGATCTCACGCTCGAACAGGTGCACCTGCGGACAGTCGGGCGTCAGCGACTCGAAGCGGTCCGCCGGCGCGGCCAGGTCGGCGCTGGCGACGTGGACCGTCGCGGTCAGGTCGTCGGCCAGCACGGCGTACAGCCGCAGCGCCGACGGGCCTTCCCCGGCGGTCGCGAAGAAGGCCGCCACCCGCCCGTCGTGCTCGACTGCCCTGATCACCGCATCGCGGAACTCGCGCACGGCCAGCACGGGGACCACCGAGCGGTCCACCGCCTCGCCGTTGCCCAGCGTGACGAACTTGGCCGGGTCGGTCACGGTCGCACCTCGGGCTGGGCCAGATCGCGCACGGCGTCGTCCAGGAGCGTCCGCAGCGGCGGCGGGATGTACAGCCCCAGCATCACCACCAGCCCCATCAGCAGGAGCATCGGCGCGGTGGTCAGCAGGCTGTCGTGGAACGGCGTGGTCATCGCCGCCCTGGACGGCGTGCCCTGCACCACCGCCAGCACCGTCGTGCCCATCCCGATAAAGACAACGAGCAGCAGCAGCAGCATCAACCCGCCCACCACGAACCGGTCGCCGCCGAACGCCGCGTTGACGATCGTGAACTCGCTCACGAACGGCGCGAAGGGCGGCGAGCCCGTGACGGCGATGAACCCCGCCAGGAAGAGCGCCCCGGACACGGGCACCCGGCGCATCGCCCCGGCGACTTCCTCGGTGGACTTGCTGTCGTACGCCCGGTGGATGTTGCCCGCCGACAGGAACATCACGCCCTTGACTAGCCCGTTGTTGACCATGTGCAGCAGGGCGCCGAAGACTCCGACGCCGCCCAGCCCCAGGCCCAGGATCAGGATCCCCATGTGCTCGACGCTCGAGTACGCCAGCATCCGCTTGAAGTCGCGCTGCCGCACCATGAACACTCCCGCCACCGCCATCGACAGCAGGCCCATCCCCACCAGGATCCGGGCCGCGAAGGCCCCCTCCCCCGCGGCCGCGACGACGTGATTGACCCGGATGATCGCCAGGAACGCACAGCTGGTCATGCCGCCGGCCAGCAGGGCGCCGACCAGGCCCGGCGCCTCGCCGTACGCGTCGGGTTTCCAGGTGTGCATCGGCGCGATGCCCATCTTGGTGCCGTAGCCGACCAGGAGCAGGATGAACGCGGCGTGCAGCCAGGGCTTGGAGAAGCCGGGGGCGCTGCGCCGCATGTCCTCGAAGATCAGCGATGACTCGTGCCCGCTCTTGAGCGAGGCGTAGCCGAGGAAGAGCGAGCCCAGCAGCGCCAGCGCGATCCCCACCGAGCCGATGAGCAGGTATTTCCAGGTCGCCTCCAGCGACCGCCCCGTGCGGTTGAAATACAGCAGCGGCGCGCTCGAGAGGGTCGTCGCCTCGACGGCCACCCACATCAGGGCCAGGTGGTGCGAGAGCGCGATGAAGGACATCATCCCCAGGAACAGCAGCAGGCAGCCGCAGAAGACGCGGTTGGGTCGGTCCCGGCGCAGCCGCAGGTACGGCACGGCGTAGAACGAGCAGATGGCGAACAGCACGCTCACCAGCAGCAGCACCAATCGTCCCGGCGGGTCCAGCCGCAACCACGCCCCCGCCGACGCGTCCGAGCGGACCACCATCACCGACGCCGTCAGGTGCGCCAGGGCGAACGGCGGCAGCAGCGCGGGGCGCCATGCGCCCGAGCGCACGGCAAAGGCCAGCGCGGCCCCGATGAGCGGAATGAGGATGATCGCCATCGCCATGGTCATTCCTTGAGCGCCGACAGGTGCTCGGTGCTCACCGAGGAGAACTCGCGGCTGATGTGGTTGATGATGATGCCCATGACGAAGATCGCGACGAACAGGTCCAGCAGGACGCCGATCTCCACCAGGAACGGCATGGCCTCCAGCAGCACAAGCCCGAAGATGTAGATCCCGTTCTCCAGGATCAGGTACCCCAGCACCTGGGTCAGCGCCTTGACCCGGGTCGTGAGGATGATGAACCCCGTCTGCACGGTCGCGAAGGACGCCGGCACGATCAACGCCGTGGCCTCGTGACCTTCCGTCAGCACCGGCAGCCGGTACGCCAGGACCATCGACGCGCCCGTGCCGATCGCCCCCAGCAGCAGCGACGCCCGGAACCCGACCAGCGGCTCGATCTCGCGCCGGATCGGCAGGTCCGCCATCGCCCGCATGAGCATCCGCGGGATCACGATCCCCTTGAGCGCCATGGCGCCGGCGCTGACCACGACCTCGCGCAGGCCCAGGCTGTCGTGGATCAGCAGCGGCAGCACGCCCAGCAGCAGCCCCTGTGCCGCGACCGTGTAGATGAGCGAGCGGATGCGGCTGGACCCCAGCACGAAGAAGTTCAGCAGAAGCACGATGACCAGGACCGAGTCCGCGGGGGTGGCCATGGGATTACCTCAGCAACAGGACGAAACCGAACGCGGTCAGCAGGCAGGCGCCGATGAGCAGCGTCGGGATGTGGATCAGCCGGAGGCGCGCCATCACGGACTCGACGACGCCGATTGCCACCGCGACCGCCAGCATCGCGACGACGAAGAATCCCCAGTCGGCCAGGAGGTTGCCCGTAGACGCCGGAGCGCCGATCCGCGCCACCATGGCCCCCAGCACGAACAGCTTCACCGAAGCGCCGTACAGCACAACCCCCAGCGCCGGTCCGCCGTGATCCAGCACCATGACCTCGTGGATCATCGTCAGCTCCAGGTGCGTGTTGGGGTCGTCGAACGGGATGCGGCAGTTCTCGACGAGCACCACCAGGAACAACCCGACCAGGATCATCACCATCGTCGGCCCGGCGCTGACCCAGGCGTCCGTCAGCCGATCCCCGAAGAGGCCCGACAGCTGGTACGACCCCGACAGGCGCGCCAGCGCCAGCAGCGCAAAGAGCATCGCCGGCTCCGCGATGCACGCGAACGTCACCTCCCGGGCCGCCCCCATCCCCTCGAAGGCCGAGCCCGTGTCCAGCGCCGCCGCGGCGGTGAAGAACCGCCCCAGCGCCAGCAGGGACACGAACAGGAAGATGTCTCCCGTGAAATGGACCGGCGCCGGCCGCCCGCCGAGCGGCACCAGCAGGCCCGCGAGCACGGCGGCGACGGCCGTAATCACCGGCCCGGCGATGAACACCCACGTCGTCGTCTGGCTCAGGACCGCGCCCTTGCGCATCAGCTTGAAGAGGTCGAAATACGACTGGAGGACCGGCGCGCCGATGCGCCCGGCGAAGGCCGCCTTCGTCTTGACGATGACGCCGAGCAGCAGGGGCGGCATCGCCAGCAGCAAGATGATGTGGATGAACGTGTGAACGAGTGTGGCAGTCATGCGATAAGGCCGGTTAGTCGTCGCTGCGCCGGGCGCGAGCCCGAGCCTACAGAAGGTACAACGTCGCGAACAGCACGATCACAATCAACAGGACATACAGCACGTACACCTGGGTTTGCCCCTGCTGGAGCAGCCGAACCCATGGCAGGAACCGTCGCGCCGCCCGGAACAGCGGCAGCAGGGTCCGGTCCAGCACGGTGTCCGGAACATCGGACCGGAACTCCGCCGGCGCCGGGAACAACCGCTGGATGGCGGGCCGCTGCATCCGCGGCCAGAGCGCCCAGGAGAACAGCCAGACCAGCGCCTGGCCCAGCGACGAACCCGTGTATTGCATCCGGGCCGTCGGTTGGGCGTACCCGCAGCCCCACGTGCTGGGTCGGTCCGGGCGCGCCTGGCGCATGAGGCGCCGCAAGGTCAGGCAGCCCAGGCTGACGGCAACGGCCAGCGCCGCCCCGGCCCAGGCGATCTTCCGCAGGGGCACGGCGTCCAGGATCGTCGGCGCATCGGAGACCGTCGCCGCCCACGCCGCGATGGCGCGGTCGAGCGCAGGCACGACCAGCCACGCCCCCAACCCCATCGCCGCGCACCCGCCCGCCAGGACAGCCATCGGACCGCTCATCGTCCACGGCGCCTCGTGCGCGTGCGCCGCATCCTCCGAGCGTGCCTGTCCCAGGAACACCGCGCCGAACAGCTTCACGAAGCACGCCACCGCCAGCGCGCCCGCCAGAGCGAGCATCGGAGCCGCGGCCGCCGCCAGCGGGAGCGCCGGACCCGCGCGCACCGAAATCGTCCGGAATAGCCCCAGGTAGATGAGCAGTTCGCTCACGAACCCGTTGAGTGGCGGCAGCGCGCAGATCGCCACCGCACCGACCAGGAACAGCCCCGCCGTTCTCGGCGTCGCGACCGCCAGCCCACCCAGCCGATCGATCTGTGGCGTGCCCGTCCCATGAATGATCGAACCAGCCCCCAGGAACAGGAGCGGCTTGAAGAGGCTGTGATTCCAGACGTGCAGCAGCGCCCCGCCCAGCCCCAGCG
>JBGPGM010000009.1:0-13625 GCA_041483855.1 Phycisphaerae bacterium
CCTTGATCAGCACCGCCGCGGGGGAGGACTTGATCTCGAAGGTGAAAGACCGGTCGCTGAAGACGGTGATGATGCAGCCGACGACCTTGCCCTTGAGGTCCTTGGTGGCGGCGTTGAACTGCTGGATGAACTGGCCGGGGTTGATGCCCGCACCGCCGAGCGCGGGGCCGAGCGGCGGGGCTGGCGTGGCGGTGCCACCCGGGGCCATGATCTTCAACTTGTTGACGACTTCTTTGACCTTGGCCATGCTGCTCCACCTCCCACCGGCCCGGCCCCGAGGGGGGCTCCTGCTCGTCCCGGCCAAGGCGGCGAGCGGGCTCGGTGGTCAAACGGTCTTGGCTGTCTCCCCGGGCCGCGCCGGCCGCGACGGGGCCGCAACTATAGGCCGACGCGAATCGTGGACAAGGGGTCAGGACCGCGGCGGGGTCGGCGAGGATGTCGTCGGCTCAAGCCCCGCTTGTCGCGGTTACCATACCTCCTGGAGGCGCCACCGTGAACTGGATGGTCCTGGGCACGTTCACTCGCACCCCGATGAGCGTACCTTGGCGGGTTGTCGGCGCGAGCATGCTCCTGGTGCTGGTTGTCCTGCTGGCAGTGGTGGGGATGCTGGTGATCGTGCTGCGGACAAAGAACAAGGAGCCGTGACTCGGATCGATGCCCTCGGCGGCGATCCCTGATGGTTCGACTTCGCCGGCCAGCGCTGTTACCGCGTCAGTTCCCGCTCGAGTTCATCCGCGACCTTGGCGTCCAGCCCGTGCGCCTTGGCCCGCAGGACCATCTTCTTGGCCACGGCCACGCGCCCCTCGCCCTGGATCAGCACGGCCACGGTCAGCCACGCCGAGCCCGAGTCCACCTTGTTGGCGTACCGCACCGCCGATTGCACCAGCGTGCGCATCCCCGAAAGGTCGTTCTTGACCTGCCCCGGATCGATGGGCCGGCGTGCCAGCGATGGGTCCTTCTGGTACGCCAGCGCCATGACGGCCGCGGCCTGGGACGGCTGCCGGCCCGCCAAGAGTGCCAGGGCCAGCGATCGCATCGCCGGTGCGTCGTCCGGCGTCTTGTCCAGGTATTCGCGGTACTGGCGGATGGCGGCCTGGACCTCGCCGTCACGCAGCGCGGCGTCGGCCTGCTCGAGCGGTGTCAGCTCGCGCATCGGCGCGGCGTATTGGGTGGCAGGCGGCGTCTGCATGTACGCCCCGGCGGCGAACGGATCGACGTAGTAGTACGGCTGTGAGGTGACCGTCTGCGGATAGTCGTTGTAGTACCGGTACGGGTACGAGTTGTACCAGCCGTACGGATAGCCCCAGAGCGGGCGCCAGAACCGCACGAACGGCCCAAACCCCGAACCGAGATGGAATCCCAGCCGGAACCGGCCGTCCGTGAACCTTCCGTTGACCGTCAGCCCCGAGCCGCCCACGACGAACCCGGGGGTCCTGGTGCCGTTGTCCACAAACCGACCCTGGTCCGACGGCGCCATCACCGGCACGGACCCGCGGTCCCGACCGAACGGCACAAAGAAGAACGGCCCGGTTGCGGGCTGGCCCACCTGACCGGGAACGAAAGTTGACGGCGACGGCGGAAGAAGAGTTCTGCCGATCCCGCCGATCGGGCGCGGCCCCTCGGACCGCACTCCCCCCAGGCCGGGCTGGTGAGAAGGCACGCTCAGGGGCGCGGGCTGCTGGGCCGCCGGCGCACCGTTGTTGTTCGACTGCCCCAGTGCGCTCCCGACAGCGCTCATGGCCAGCGTGCCAGCCAAGACGAATGGAATGGCTGCCCTGGTTCCCAGCGCCAGCCGACCAGCCTCGATCCAGCGCCCCACATGCCTCTGACCGCCGTTCATGGCCGCGCTCCCTTGCCTACCCCTTGAGCCGCCTCGGTACGTCCCCTCCCGACTCGTGCCCCGCATGGTCCATCATCGGGGAGGGATCCCCAACGCAATATCCTATCCTTCCATAGACCAACAACCCGCCGCTCGGTTCCATTCCTGACACCCTCCCGGGCCGTCTCATAGAATAGTACGTTCCCCGACCTGCTACCGTGCTGATCGTGAGTACCGGATCCTCGCTTCGATCCACCGGCCGGCCGCAACGCCGGTCCGGAGCGCCACGCCTGTTCGCCGCGGGCGCGGGCTGGAATGTGGTGCTCGCGATCCTCCCGTGCCTTCTGGCCCTGGCGGGTTGCGACGGCGTCGCCGGCCCGTTGGCCCTCACATCGGACCGCAACCGCGCGGCCCTTGCACCGGATTTCACGACCACCGCGTACTACCGCACCGACTCCAACACGGCCGACATCCTGCTGACCGACCTGCCCACCCGCCGCCTGAGCGACCCCTCCGACAGTCTGGCGGACCTGTCCGGCAGCCTCGTCCACATCCACCTCTTCCTGACCCCCAAGGCCGGTCGCACGCCGATCGATGCCAGCGCCTGCGACGCCACCCTCCGCGAGATCGTGCTGGCCAGGGGCACGGCCGGCATGTACGGCGGCGCCGGGTTCGTCTTGCCCGGCACCACGCTCATGGGCTCGTCGTTCAGCGGTTCAATCCGCCGGGCGAACCTGCGTCTGCTGCGTGCCGCGCCCGGTTTCGTGGACCGCTTGGGCGATTGCACCCTGTCCGGCAGGTTCTCCGCGCCGGAGGATGAGCCCATGGCCCGCGCCCTGCACGAGCGATTCGACGCCCTGGCCCAATCTCTTCCGGCCGTCAAGTGACCGCGCGCCAAACTCGGCTGCGCGCGGTCCGCCGTGCTCGTCGCTATCTGCTTGTCTGCGGACTTGCTGGTTTGCGTTGGCCGCTCCACCACCTCTCGAGAAGCACCTCCGCCGCCCCCGCGTACAGCACCCGCAGCAGGTCGTTTCCCAGCGCCATCCCTTGCAGGCGCGGCGCCGATGCGCCGTTGTACTTCGCCGGCTCGACCATCGCCAGATCAGGGTCCGCGATCGGCGACGGAGCGTCGTAGCGGGTCTCCCACAGGGTCCGCAGCGTCCAGTATCGGCTGGCGTACAACTCGAACGCCGATTCCGGGCTGTCGGCCAGGTCCGACATCGGGCTGGTCGTCGCCTTGGCCGGCTGCAGGTGGTCGTCGGTGACGACGATGTCGGACCCGAAGAGGATCCGCCCCTGCCACCTGGCCATGAACGCCGCGACCCCTTCGCGCGGGTGCTTGCTCAGCTCGCGCACGATCCACTTGGTCGCCGACGTGTCCAGGTATAGATTCGGGTGGCGCGTGAGCATGCCGTCCAGGAACCCGAGGTCCTCCGGCCAGCCCCCCATGTGGGCCCCGATCCACGGCGAGGTGAAGCGGTCCAGCATCCGTTCCAGCCCTTCGTACTGCTCCCGCTTCGTGCGGTACTTGGCCGCGTCCTGGTACTTGGTGGCGAACCACGTGTCCGGGTCGGCCACGTGGACCATGAACATCATCCCCAGCCGCTGCCCCAGTTCGCACACCTTGACGCGCCACGGGCTGTCGATCTCGACCAGGTCCGTGCCCGCCGGGCCCGGGAAGAAGTCTCGCAGGCGCGGCGACGACCAGATCTTGAGCATCCGCGACCCGAACCGCTCGGCGAACGTCTCGATCACCTCCAGGTACCCTTGCCGGTGGGCGCGGGAGCGGTCTGGGTCGCCCCAGGAGGGGACCGCGATGAACCGGATGGCATCGCCCAACTGGTCGCGCACCGGCTGGGCGTGGGCGAGTTGCGTCATCGAGTAGGTCAGGCGCACGCCGTACGCCCGGGCGGCCTCGGCGTAGATCGCGCAGGCCCGCACGCCTCCCACGTGCGCATGCACGTCGACAATTGGAGCCGGCGGCGGCCCCATCCGCGCCGCCTCCACGCGATAATCCATCCCCAGCCGGTTCGCCGCCGTCACCTTCACGCTCGCCATCCCTCGATCGTAGTCCCGGCCACGCCAGGCCGACCCACCGACCCGCCATGTCCAGCCACCGCCCCACAGGATCCGCAGGCACCGGCCCCGGCAACACCGGTCCGCGCTCGCGCACCCGCATCGCCCTGGCGCACGACTGGCTGTGCGGCTACCGCGGCGGTGAGGCCGTCCTCGACCGCCTGGCCCGCCTCGTCGCGCAGCGCTACCACCCGGCCGGGCTGTACGTCATGGTCGATGACCAGCGCCACCTGACCAACGCGATCGCTCGGCTCCCGCACATCACCTCGCCGCTGCAACGCATCCCCGGCGCCTCCGGCCCGCTGCGGCGCTGGGCGCTGCCGCTGTACCCGTGGGCCGTCGAGGCCCTGGCCCGACGCCTGGCCTACGACCATGGCGCCTCGCCCATCAAGCTCCTCATGTCCACCAGTTCCGCGGCCATCAAGGGCCTGCGCCCGCCGCCCGATGTCCCGCACCTGTGCTATTGCCACAGCCCGGCCCGCTACGTCTGGTCACAGACCGAGCCGTACGGCGCGCAGCCCGGGGCCTCGGGCCGGCTCGCCGGCCTGGGCCTCACCCTGTTCGCCGACCGGTTTCGCCGATGGGACAGGTCCAGCGCCGCGAACGTGACGCAGTTCCTGGCCAACTCGTCGCACACCCGCGACGAGATCCGGCGCTGCTACAACCGCGAGGCCCAGGTCGTCTTCCCGCCGGTGCGGACCGGCTTCTTCACGCCCGATCCCCGCGTCGGCCGGGGTGGATTCTGGCTGGCCGCGGGGGCGCTGGAGCCGTATAAGCGCACCGATCTGGCGATCCGCGCGGCCAACCTCAACGGTCACGAGCTGGTCATCGCGGGGCACGGCTCGCAGGCCCGACGCCTTCGCGCCATGGCCGGCCCCACCGTCCGGTTCGAGGGGCGCGTCTCCGACGAGCGGCTGCGCACGCTCTACCGCACCGCCCGCCTCCTGCTCTTCCCACAAACGGAGGACTTCGGGATCGTCGCCGTGGAGGCCCAGGCCTGCGGCCTGCCCGTCGTCGCGTTCCGCGCCGGCGGCGTGCTCGACACGATCGTCCCGGGGCACACCGGCGTCTTCTTCGAGGAGCCGACCACGCAGAGCCTGCTGGACGCCGTGGAACGCTGCCCGGACCCGGGCACAAGCGCCCCCGCCTGCCGCGCCAACGCCGAACGCTTCGCCGACGTGGTCTTCGACAACGCGATGACCCGCCTCATCGACGCGCTGCTTCAGTGAATCACGCCCTTGCCGGCGCCGTCCATGCCCGTCGCCGAGATCCCGTCGGCAGCCTCGAGGCCGCCGGCCGCCGCGCCCGCGCGCAATGGGCCGAAGACCCGCGCCGCCACGACCTGCCCCACGTAAAGCTCGTGGTCCGCTTCCAGGTCCACGTGGCGCACGACGTGGCAATCCAGGGCCGCGACGGCCTTCCGCAAGATCGGCGAGCCCGTCGTCAGCACCATCACGTCAAACGAGTCGAACTGGTCCCCGCGCACGTTCTCGGCCTCCTCGAACTTGCGCAGCAGCAGCGTCGCGTTGCGGTCGATCAGGCAGACGGCGAAGGAGCGGCTGTCGCGGATGAGCGGGGCCATGCGGCTGCCGGTCCGCAGCGCTACCGCCACCAGCGGCTGCTCCGAGGCGCAGCGCATCACCCATTGCGCCAGCAGCCCCACCCGTCGGGCTTCAAAGGCCGACGTGACCACACACAGGCCGGTGGGGAGCAGCGGCAGGGCCCGCTCAATCTCGCTAAGCCCCGGCGCCCGCTCGACCGGGTGCAGATCGCCCGCATCGATGCCGCGGCGGCGGTCACCGTCTAGTCCAGGGCGCGCCAAGGCTGCGGCCCGAGCCGGTCGCGTCTCCGTTCGCGAATCCCCCTCTCGGCGCATCTTGCTATCCCCTATTTTGGTGGTTTTAGTCGAACCCTGGAGAACCCTGAGTCGTGTTCCCAGGCTCAATCTGACCCGAGTTTTCTCGTGTTGCAAAGGAAAAAGCCAAAAGGTGAGCGAATCGGGGCCGATGGGTGTTGCATTGTGGGGCAAAGTGGGGCATAATCCCGGCCCGTCCCCTAAGGAGCCCCTCCCACGTGCTCTTCACAGGCCATTCTGAACACACCATTGACGCCAAGCTCCGGCTGGCGATTCCGGCGAAGTACCGGAATCAATGGGATCCCGTTCAGGACGGTGGGGCGTGGTACTGCATCCCGTGGCCGACAGGCCATGTGCGCCTGTACACCGAGGCTACCTTCAAACAGTTGGCGCTGCAAGGGGCCAACACCCTTGCACCCCAGGAGGCCCAGGCGGGGCTCGAATCGAGTCTCTACGGCTTCTCCGAGCGCGTCGAGATGGACTCGGCGGGCCGCATCATGATCCCGAAATCGCACATGGAATGGACCGGGTTGAGCAGCGAGGTCGTCGTGGTCGGGGCGCGGGTCCGGCTCGAGGTGCACAACCGAGCCGCCTGGAACGCCACGGCACGCCAGAGGTTCGAGAGCCTGCCGGACTTGATCGCCAGACTGGGCAGTGGACCGTCGCGCCCCGGCACGGAGTAGGAGAGAGCTCCCGTTCCCGCCGGAAACGGCCGGACGCGGGATTGACAAGTGAATGAGCCTCCAACCTCCCGGGCCGGCGCGTGCCGGACCCGCGGATGCCCGGGCGAATCCAGAGCCGACGAGGGATCCCGAATGGACTCGGCGTTCCGTCTGGGAGCAGTTGGACAAGGCCGGGTCGCAGGGACGCGACACCGGTGGGCGAAGGGCGCCACGGACGGCGCCCGCTCGCAGACGCCCATGCCCCCGCCAAGCGCACTGGCGAGGCGCGGCTCAGCGGCGCTCGGTCGGAGCAGCGACCGACCGAGCGTCTTTCCATCCCACCTCCCGGCGACAGGGTGATGCCACCACCACGTTCACCTTGTTGCCCACGCCGCCTGGCCCGCTTCGGCGTGCCGGGCGGCGTTCATTTGGCGCCCGAGCGGGGGCTTAGTTCTTCGAGTCGCGGATGCTGCGCCAGTTGTCGGCCGGTCTGCCGTCGGCGTACTCCCAGACCGTCACGGGCAGGCGCTGCACGCCCCAGCCGCGCGCCCGCTCGTTCGTCTGGTACAGCACGTCCAGCCTCGAACCCTTGATCGCCCCGCCACGATCCAGCACCGGGACGATCCGCCCCTCGTCGTATCCCGGGATGGACAGCATCGAGCCCATGGGCAGCAGGTGTGTGTCCGCGGCGACCAGCCTCGAGGCGTTCGTGCCCACGTCGTGCAGCGAGGCGGTGATCCCGTCGGCGCTGTCGCCGCAGGACTGCTCGTCGGGTGTATAGGCGGTCACGATCATCCAGAGGGTCCGCGCGGGGCGCACCGGGCGCCCGTTGAACCAGCGCATGGTCGGCGGGTACGTCGGTTCATCCGTGCGGGCCGGAGCGGCGAGCGCGTCGGGCGCGGCCTGATCGAGCAACGGGTCCGCGGCCGTCTGGACCGGCCGGTCGGGCCAGGCCGCAAGGTTGACGGGGTCCGCGACCGGGTCCGCGTCGGAGTTCAACGCCGCGAGGGCGGACATCCGAGCGCGGGATCGCGCGTCCTTGGCGACGATGGCGGAGAACGCCACGAGCGCGGCCAAGGCGAGGAACAGCACCGTCTCGACGAGCAGGCGCCGGGTGACGCGACGGTGCGCAGATACAGCCGGGGGAGCGCTGATCTTCAATTCGGACTCCGATACGGCGTCGCCGGGCAACTCCCGCACGGGGCCAAACTCGGCCCGGTGCAAGCCCCGTCCATGAGGACAATCAGCCCGGCTTCGACTCCGTTCTGTGAGATGCAAGAGTACCAGAAGTCGCCCTCCTGCCAAGGGGCGGGTTTCCTAAACGCGATCGGCACGTTGGGTTGTGCGGTTTATTCCGACTGCTCTGAAGGCGACGGGCAAGCCCGTGTGCACCGGTGCGGACGGCGCCCGCACCACAGAAACAGGGGGTGTATTCGAGGCTCGTTTGGGGGAAGTGCCCAGACCGGACGCGGTTATCGCACCTTGGGCGCCAACCGAGCGGCCCTATTGGCGCGCGGCTCAGGGCTTGAGCGGCTGGTCCGCCGGACCGGGGCGGGGATACCGCCCGGCGGTGGCGGTGCGCAGGAGCATCCGCAGTTCCAATCGAAGGTCATCGACGGTACGGGCAAGGTGAGCCAGGCCGGCCTGTGGTCCCAGCGGCAACAGGTCCTCCGGCGGGATCGGTCGCCCAACGTTCACGGCGACGCGCCTGCACAGCAGCGACGGGAAGCGGCGTCCGCGCGGCCAGGCGTCGAAGGCCCCCTCGATGGCCACGGGCAGGACCGGGCACTTGGCGCGGCTCAGGAGCAGCCAGGCGCCGCGCTTGAACGGCTGGAGGGCGCCGTCGGGCGAGCGCGAGCCCTCGGGGAAGATGACGACGGCGCGCCCGCGTTTGAGTTCCTTGATCGCCAGTCGGATGGCGCCGAGGTCCCCCTCGGTCTCGCTGATGGGCACCGCGTTGAGGCAGGAGATGAAGGCGCCGAAGAGGCGGTTGCTGAACAGGCCTTCCCGCGCGATGTAGACCAGGTGCCGCTGGCGCACCGCCATCGTGACCAGCGGCGGGTCGAGGTGGGATTGGTGGTTGGCGACGATCAGCAGCGCCCCGGCATTCGGCGCCCGCAGGGTGTGGAAGCAGCGCAGGCGGTAGACCGCCGTGATGGCGGCCTGGACGGTGTAGGACACGGCGCGGTAGAGAAGGATCCGGTGCAGCGGCTGGGACGGGTCAAGGCGGCGGATCCACCCGAGCATCAGGCGGTTTCCGCGCCGGCGAGCGGGGCGTTTTTTTTGGCGCGCCCATCCAGGCGAGCGTGCACCAGCCGCTCGAGTTCATCCACGACCTGCTCGAAGAGCAGGCCCGACGTGTCCACGCGGATGGCGTCGGCCGGGCAGAGCAGCGGCCCGTCGGCGCGGGTCGAATCCGAGCGGTCGCGCTCCAGGATCTGGTCCAGCAGCGCCTGTTCGGTGGCGGGCTGGCCGGCGGCCCGCAACTGCTCGGCCCGGCGCGCCGCCCGCACGCGCGGCGAGGCGTCGAGGTAGAACTTCACCTGGGCGTCCGGGAACACGACCGATCCCTGGTCACGCCCCTCCGTCACCAGGCGCGGGTGTTCGGCGGCGATGCTCCGCTGGAGGCGCACCATGTGCCGGCGCAGGGGCGCGATGGCGGCGATCGGCGAGACGACCGCCGTCACGTCGGCGTCGCGGATCCGCTGCATGAGCGACCGACCATCGCACCGCAGTTCCGGCGGATCCTTGGCAAAGTCGAATCGCAGGTCCGCCCGGCGCACCGCGTCGGCCACGCCCTGCGGATCGGTTGGCCCCAGGCCCCGGTCGATGGAGATGGCCGCGGCGGCGCGGTACATCGCGCCGGTGTCCAGGAAATCCACGCCCAGCCGCCGGGCCAAGGCGCGGGCGACGGAGGACTTGCCGGTTCCCGCGGGCCCGTCGATGGTGATGATGAGCGGGTCGTGCCCGCTGAGCGGCCCGTGGGCGGAGTTAGGTCCGGCGGTCGTCATGCCTCGGGGCCCTCTGTCGCCAGCGCCAGCTCGAGGACCTGGCGCGTTCGCACGATGCCGATTTCGGGGTCGCCTTCGCCACGGTAATCGATGGCCAAGGTCCCCGCGTACCCGACGCTGGCCACGGTGCGGGTGTACAAGGCCAGATCGTAGGGCTCGTGCACGAACCCGGGTGGCTTCTTGCTGGCCTTGAAGCCGACGGATGAGGCCGTCAGCGCCGAGGCGTACGGCGTCAGCCGCCGCAGGCAGTGGATCGGATCGGCCGTCGCCGAGGCCGTCTGGAAGTCCGGGAACGTCCCCACGCGGAACCCCCCGATCTTCTTGATCAGGTCCGTGAGTCGGTCCGGGTCCGCCGACAGCCCCGTTCCGGACATGATTAGGAGGTTCACCTCCAGCCGCTCGGCGTTGTGCAGCACGCGCTTGAGGCGGTCCGCGGCCGCGGCCAGCGCCTCGCTGCCGTCCGGCCCGGTGATCTGCAGCGCCACGGCGTTGCAGCCCAATCGGCTGGCCGCCTGCACCACGCGGGTCATCCGCTCCATCGCGGCCTTGCCCTTGGCCGGCCCGGGATCGGCGAACGGCTGCGGCTCGGCCTCCACCAGCACCAGGCAGGGGCAGGAGGCGCGGTCCGCGGCCTCGCGCAGGGCATCCACCCGCGCCGAGTCGGCCCCCGCGAGCAGATCGGTCGAGATGTTCAGGCCGTACAGGCCCAGTTCCTGGCGGGTGTAGCGGGGCAGGTCGGTGAGCGCCAGCTTGGCCGGCTCGGAGCGCGAGCGCGTCAGCCGTTGGCGCAGAGAGTTGGCCGTCAGGGTCAGCAGCATGGTCGGGCCCACTGTAACGGCCCCGCGCGCCCGCGCCAACCAGCCGGACCGCGTCCGGCGCCGACGGCGCCCGGGAGTCATCTTGCAGCCCGGCCGCGTCCGGCTAGCATGTGTCGCTCGGCGCGCGGGCCGGTCCCGGGCGCCGCAGGTCCGAACCCGCCGACCCGAGGATGAGACGCCCATGGCCAGCCCCAGCGACCGCGTGTATTCCGATTCTCACGAGTGGCACCGGCTCGAGGGCGACACGCTGACGCTCGGTCTGACCGCGTTCGCCGTTGACCAGCTCACCGACGTCACCTACGTCGAGATGAAACCCGCCGGCACGGCCTTCAAGGCCGGCGACGCGGTCGGCGAGGTCGAGTCCGTCAAGACCACCAGCGACGTCTACTGCGCCGCCGGCGGCCAGATCACCCAGGTCAACGGCGCGCTCTCCGACGACCCGTCCCTGCTGAACTCCGATCCCTACGGCAAGGGATGGCTCATCAAGGTCAAGGTGGCGGACAAGTCCGGGCTGGCCAGGTGCATGGACGGCGCGGCGTACGACAAGAAGTACCCGAAATAGGCGTCCGGTCCGGCGCGGGCCGGCGCGGCGCGGGGCCGTGCGCGTGTCGATCACCGAGGCTGGAGCCCGGGCGGGCCCTGCGTGTGGAGGCGGCACCGCCTATTGTGTAGGCCAAACGCCATGCGTCTGCGCTCCAGGACAAGTGAGCCCATGATCCGCTGCAATGACGTGCACAAGTCGTACCGGCTGGGGGACCGCACGGTCCAGGCGCTGTGCGGCGTGGATCTGGTGATCCCGGGCCCGGGCTTTTACGCGATCATGGGCGCCTCGGGGAGCGGCAAGTCAACGCTGCTGCACCTGCTGGGGGCGCTGGACCAGCCGGACCAGGGCCAGGTGCACGTTTCGGGGCGGGCCCTGCACGACCTGTCGGAGCGAGAGCTGACGGAGTTCCGCCGGCGCGAGATCGGGATCATTTTCCAGCAGTTCAATCTCATCGCCACGCTGACGGCCCGCGAGAACGTCGAACTGCCAGGGATGCTCGCCGGCGAGGCGCCGGGCGTGCTGCGCGATCGCGCCCAGCAGCTGCTCGAGGCCCTGGGCGTGGCGGAGCGGGCCTCGCACCGGCCCGACGCTCTCAGCGGCGGCGAGCAGCAGCGCGTCGCCATCGCCCGCTCCCTGCTCTACTCGCCGCGCGTCCTGCTGGCCGACGAGCCCACCGGCAACCTTGACTCGTCCAGCAGCGAGAAACTCTGGCAGTTGCTCGGGCAGTTGTCGCGAGACCACGACATGACGGTCCTGATGGTCACGCACGAGCCGGCCGCGGCCGCGCACTGCGAGCGAGTCTTCGTGCTGCGTGATGGTCGGATGACAGGGCAGATCGAGACGGAGGGCCTGGATGCGGCCGGCTTGGCGACTCGCTATCAACAACTTATCCGAGCGGCGTAGCCGCACGGCGCTGCTGGTGGCGACGGTGGCCCTGTCGGCCGGGCTGATCGTGGCGGTCGCCTGCGCCATGGCGTCGTTGCACCAGGGGATCGGGATGCGGGTCAGCGCCACGGTGGGCGCGGCGGACCTGCGATTGCAGCACGTGGGCAAGCGATCGTTCGACGCGGGGCTGGTCGAGAAGATCGGCGCGTGGCCCGAGGTGAGCCTGGCGGTGGGGCGGGGGCAGGCGCCGATCACCCTCAAAGGCACCCGCACCGGCGCCGGCGTCGTGTCGGTCGGGTATGGGATCATGCCCGACCGCGAGTTCATGCTGCGCCCGATGGACCTGGCGGCGGGGCGGGCCGTGCGCGCCGACGGCGAGGTGACGCTGGACACGGCGACGGCCGAGGAGCTCAAGGCGCAGACCGGCGACGTGCTGGAGGTGGAGCGCTTCGGCGAGCCGATGACACTGATGGTGGTGGGCATCGCCAAGCGCCCGGCCATGGGGATGCTGGCCAACCCCGAGTGCTTCGTGACCATGGGCACGATGGACCGGCTGACGGGCCAGCCGGGCAGGGTGCGCGAGATCGACGTGCTGCTCAAGCCCGGCTACGACGCCGAGGCTGTCGAGAAGGCTCACAAGGGCGACTTCGAGCAGGGGCTGCTGCTACGCGTCACCGCCAAGATCACCTCGGGGCTCAACAAGAACCTCGAGTCGAGCCAGATCGGCCTGGTGATCGCCTCGGTCATGTCGTTCCTCTCGGCCTCGTTCATCATCATGACGGGCCTGACGACCAACGTGAACGAACGGCAGCGGGAGCTGGCCATCCTGCGCTGCATCGGCGGCACGCGGGCCCAGTTGCGCGAGGCGCAACTGATCGTCGGGGGGATCGTCGGCGGGCTCGGCGCGCTGCTGGGCGTGCCGCTGGGGATCGTCGGCTCGGCGATCGTCGTCCACCTCTTCCCCGAGCAGCTGCCCGGCGGCTTCGCCCTGTCGGGCTCCGGGATCGTGCTGGCGCTGACGGGGTCGGTCGTCTCGGGCGTGCTCGGCGCGGCGTGGCCGGCCTGGCGCGCCTCGCGCACGTCGCCGCTGGCGGCGCTGGCCGTCCGCGCCGTCCCGCCGCGCAAGATCGGCATCGTCCTGACGCTGGTGTGCGGGCTGGTGGGCGTGACGATCCACCTGCTGATCCTGTCGCTGCCGTCCAACGGGCAGATCGTCTTCTGGGGCGACGTGCTGTGCGGGATGCCGCTGATGTTCACGGGGTATTTCCTGCTCGGCGTGCCCGGCACGGTGCTGCTGGTGCTGCTGGCCGAGCCGCTCATCAGCCGCCTGATGCGCCTGCCCCGGGGCCTGCTGGGGCGCACGGTGCTGGCCACACCCTACCGGCACGGGTTCACCGCCGGGGCGATGATGGTGGGGCTGGCGCTGCTGGTGGCGATCTGGACCAACGGGAGGGCGATCATGCGCGACTGGTTGGGCGCGCTGGACTTCCCCGACGCCTTCGTCAACGGCATCAACCTGACCGAGCAGACGCAGCGCAGGATCGAGCAGGTGCCCGGCGTCACCAACACCTGCGCCATCACGCTCCAGTCCCTGGAGACCGACGCCTTCGGCATCACGGCGCTGCAGAAATACAACACCACGTTCGTGGCGTTCGAGCCCGACAAGTTCCTGTCGCTGACCAAGATCACGTGGGTGCAGGGCGACCGGGAGACGGCGCGCCGGCGCCTCAACGAGGGCGGCGCGGTGCTGGTGGCCAAGGAGTTCATGGTCACCAAGGGCCTGGGCGCGGGCGACACGATCACCCTCCGTTTCCAGGGCAAGCCCTACGTCTTCCAGATCGTCGGCGTGGTCGCCTCGCCCGGCTTGGACATCGTCAGCAAGTTCTTCGACATCGGCGACGAATACCTGCAGCAGTCCGTCAACGCCGTCTTCGGCTCGCGCGCCGACCTGAAAC